>JAJTHA010000230.1 GCA_021299565.1 Candidatus Caenarcanales bacterium | reverse complement strand
GCGTAAAATTAGCAACGAAGAGTTGCAATATTACGTAGGATTAATCAACAACAGACCTAGAAAAAGGCTAGGATTTAGAACACCAATAGAGATTTTTGAGGCAGAAATCAAGGAACGTTGCATTTGCCCTTAGAATCTAAGCCGTTATCATACTATTAATAATATCATAAAGATATCTTCATTGCCTCAATGACTTTATCCAAATCCTCATAGCTATGCGCCGCACTCACAAAACCAGCCTCAAAAGCTGATGGCGCCATATAGACCCCAAGATCCAGAAGTTTTTTATAGGTGGATTTGAATTTTTCAATATCAACATTTTCTTTGGCTGCTTCGTAACTATCAATTGCACTTGGCGAGAAGAAATATCCAAACATGCCACCAGCGTAATCAACTTGAATATTAGCTGGATCAATAGCTTTAATACCTTCTACCAAATATTTTGTTTTGGCTTCAAGCTCTTGATAAAAATTTGCTGCTTGGATTTTTTTCAGGCAAGTTAATCCAGCAGACATAGCAAGCGGGTTTCCTGAAAGGGTTCCAGCTTGGTACATTGGTCCTGCTGGAGCAACCATGGACATAATTTCTTGAGAGCCGCCGTAGGCACCCACAGGAAGCCCTCCACCAATGACTTTGCCTAGAGTTGTGATATCGGCTTTGATCCCAAATAATTCTTGAGCACCACCAAGTGCTACTCTAAAACCCGTCATCACTTCATCAAAAATAAGTAATGATTGATGCTCATTGCAAAGCTCTCTGCACAATTCCAAAAAACCATTTTGTGCTTTGATAAACCCTGAATTCCCAATAATTGGTTCAGTAATAATCGCTGCGATTTCGCTTGAGTGCTTTTCAAAAACTTTTTTGAGAGCCTCTTGGTCATTGAATTTGACGACTAAAGTATCCTTTGCGGTTTCTTTGGTAACACCAGGACTATCAGGAAGTCCTAGAGTTGCAACTCCAGAACCAGCACTAACAAGAAGAGCATCGCAGTGACCGTGGTAACAACCGGTGAATTTGATGATTTTGTCCCTCTTCGTAAAAGCTCTTGCCAAGCGGATCGCAGCCATTACGGCTTCAGTGCCAGAATTGACGAAGCGTACCATTTCAATGCTAGGAACTAGTTTAATCACCTCTTCTGCCATTTGATTCTCTAGAGCTGTTGGAGCGCCAAAGCTTGTGCCAGAGCGAGCTGCAGCAATGATCGCTGCTTCGATATCTGGGTCTGCGTGCCCAAGTATCATTGGTCCCCATGAACCTACAAAATCTATATATTTGTTGCCGTCTTCGTCAAATAGATAAGCGCCTTTGGCGCTTTTGATGAAAATAGGATCTATTCCAATTGATTTAAAAGCTCTGACTGGTGAGTTTACACCACCCGGCATCAATTCCTTTGCTCGTTTGAAAAGCTCTTGAGATCTAGTTCTTGCAATTGTTTGCATGAATTTATCATAGCAAAATGAAAGCCCCACCAAAGGCGGGGCTTTAAAACGTTCATTAATAATCAAATACTATTTTGATTTTGATTCAACGTAGTTAACAGCTGCACCAACTGTAGTGATCTTCTCTGCTTCTTCATCAGGGATTTCTACGCCAAATTCATCTTCAAGAGCCATAACAAGTTCTACGGTGTCTAGTGAATCAGCACCGAGATCTGTTGTGAAGCTAGATGATTCTTTGATTTCGTCTTCGCTGATAGAAAGCTGGCCTGCGACTACTTTTCTGATTCTTTCAAAAATTTCTTCACGATCTAATGTTTGTGTCATATCCTTTTAAACCTCTTTTTTTAGTTCAGGTAGCGATATCTCCCGTTTCGCCGCCTTTGCTGTTGAAGAATACTACTACATAAATAAACCACCATCAACCTGTATCACCTGTCCGGTGATGTAGTTTGAGCTAGCTGCCAGGAACAAAGCCGCATCAGCAACGTCTTTAGCGCTACCAAAGTCCCCCAGAGGGATGTTTTCTTTATATTTGTTTTGGATTTCTTCAGGTAATTTATCTGTCATTTCGGTCTGAATAAAGCCTGGAGCAATGACGTTGACGCGAATTCCTCTGCGTCCGTATTCTTTAGCTATGGACTTAGAAAAGCCAAGGATACCGGCTTTGGTCGTTGCATAATTCACTTGCGCAGGATTGCCGTGTAAGCCTACTACGCTGCTCATATTGATAATAGCGCCGCCTTTTTGTTTGGACATAGCTTTTACTACTGGTTGAGTCAAATAGAAAAGAGCATTGAGGTTAACGTTCATGACATTTGTCCAGTCTTCGTCTTTCATTCTGATAAATAATTGATCATTAGTGATGCCTGCGTTGTTAACCAGAACATCTATTCTGCCAAACTCAGTGAGTATGCTGCTTACAAGTGCATCTATTGCTGCTCTGTCGCCCATTTCGCAGCTTTTATAGTGAACTTTGCCGGTTTCTGGAGCTAATGTTGAATTGATTTCGCTTGCTGTTTCATTACTTGCCGCTCTGCCTGTGATAATTACTTGAGCGCCTTCTTGTGCGTATAATTCTGCAATCGCTTTGCCTATGCCTCTTGTGCCGCCTGTAACGAGAGCTATTTTGTCTTTTAGTTTGAGAGTCATTGATGATTTTTCCTCTTGAGTTAATGTCGTTGTCATGACTATTATTTTAGCATTTAGAAATCTTTTATCGCCCTCTTGATATCTTCGTCTTGCTGACGGCGTTTGAGAGAAGCACGTTTGTCTCCTTTATCTTTGCCATCTGCAACATGCAAAACTACTTTTGCAAAATTGCCTTTGAAAAATATTTTGGATGCTACTAATGTTTGTCTGGTTTTGGCAAGCTCAAGCTCTAATCTATCCATTTCATAGCGGTTGAGTAAAAGTTTACGAGCTCTGTCGGGCTGATGATTAAAGCGATTGGCGAATTTATATTCGGCGATATGACAATTAAAAAGCCACAACTCACTATCGATGAATTTGGCGTAAGATCCTCGCAATTGGACATTGGCAGCTCTGAGAGATTTGACTTCTGAGCCTTCAAGCACAATTCCAGCTAAGATTTCTTTGCCGAGATGAAAATCAAAACCAGCTTTTTTGTTGCGAGCGACCGTAGCTGAACCCGTTTTTGTTTCGGCTTTTTTTTGTTTTTTTGCAATTTGTTTTTTTGCGCGACCCATTATCAATAATTAGTATAACGTGGGCTTATAATTATCTTGTGTGAATTGTCATCCTGAACGAAGTGAAGGATCTCTTTATTCTGGTGGTAAAATATAAGATATGGCAGAAAAAATACAAGGTAAAACTGTAAATTTCAAAGTAAAGCGTCAAAAAGACCAAGAGTCTAAATCTTATTACGAAAATTTTGAAGTGCCTTATGAGCAGGGCATGAATGTAATCTCTATTTTGATGGCAACCAAACAATTTCCTCAAACTCAAGAAGGGACAGCAACTGAGCCAGTTTGTTATGAGTCAGGTTGTCTAGAAGAAGTTTGCGGATCTTGCACTATGGTTATCAACGGCAAAGTAAGACAGGCTTGTAGCGCTATTGTTGATAATCTTGAACAGCCAATCACTATTGAGCCTATGTCTAAATTTCCTGTGCAAAGAGATTTGATCGTGGATAGATCAAATATGTTTGAAGCTCTCAAAAAAGTAAAAGCATGGATAGCTATTGATGGTATCTATGATTTAGGCGATGGTCCAAAAGTCTTGCCTGAGATTCAAGAAGAAAATTATATTTTGAGTAGATGTATGACTTGTGGCTGCTGCTTAGAAGTTTGCCCACAATGGACTAACGATAATGGTTTCATCGGAGCTCAAGCGATTTCGCAAGCAGTTCTTTTTAATAGCCATCCTAATGGAGCGAGTCTCAAAAACGATCGTACTCAGGCGCTTATAGAAAATGGATTAGCTGATTGCGGTAATGCTCAAGCTTGTGTGAAAGCTTGCCCTAAAGAAATCCCTCTTACTGACAGTATTGCAAGGGCTAATCGTATGGCAACTGGTCACAGCATCAGTGAAATTTTGCGTCATTAAATGGCATTGATATTTTTGATCCCTTGGTTGATAGGACTAGTATGTTTTTTACTAGGACCTATTCTTGCCAGCTTGTTTTTGTCTTTCACTGACTATGATGGAATTAATAACCCTAGTTTTGTAGGGCTTGCAAATTATAGTGAGATGTTGGCTGATCCAATCTGGCTCAAGTCTTTAGGGGTGACTTTTGTTTTTGCGTTTACTGCTTTGCCTCTTGGGACAGTGATTGCGATTGTTCTAGCGGTCTTGCTGAATAACAAAGTTTTAGGACAGAGTTTTTTTCGTGTTGCACTTTATTTACCTTCTATCGTTCCTATAGTTGCTTCTAGTGTCACTTGGTCATGGATTTTTAGAGCTGATGATAGTGGTTTATTAAATCAAGTTTTGAATAAAATATTTTCCTGGATCCCAGGCTATAGCAGCCCAATGTGGCTCGCTGACCCTAATTGGGCTTTGTCCGCTTTGATAATTATGAGCTTTTGGTCGCTTGGTAATCCGATGTTGATTTATTTGGCGGGTTTGCAGAATATTCCTGAGTCACTGTATGAATCAGCAAGATTAGATGGAGCTAGCTCTATGACTCAGTTTTGGCATATTACTCTTCCGTGTTTAGCACCAACAATATTTTTCAATGTAGTAATTGGCATTATTCAAGTCTTCCAGTATTTTGTACCTGCTTACGTAATGACTTCTGGTGGTCCGCAAAATGCAACGATGTTTTACTCTCTCTATGCCTATCAGACTGCGTTTGATGATTTTAGGATGGGTTATGCGTCAGCTCTTGCCTGGGTTTTGTTTGTGATTGTCTTGATTGCGACAGCCTTGGCTTTTGTTTTAAACAAAAAACAAGCAATGTGATTTATTTTTCTAATTCTTGTAGTTCTTTGACTGGCTCTGAATTCAATATCTCCTGTAGAGATGGCGGCGTATTTATTTGTGTTGGTATTTTAAGTAGCTCATCTATAGCTTCTGGAGATATTGATAGACCTTTTACATTAATTTTCATCGGTGAGTCAAAATTGAAAATATTTAAATTGAAGGTATTGGTTTTTGGTGAATTTGGCTTCTGGTCGGCTGGAGGTGTTTTTTCTTCATTTTCTTTTTTTGAATCGGATTTAGCATCTGGATTAACTC
>JAJTHA010000005.1 GCA_021299565.1 Candidatus Caenarcanales bacterium | reverse complement strand
ACATGTTCAAATATAGATCAATTTTGTCTCAAGAAGCAGAAAAAATCAAACAAGTAAACGGCAAACTTGCCAATCTGGAAAAAAGCATAGCAGCCCAAAGAACCGCTCAGAAAGAAGTTTTGACCAGATTACAAAACGAAAGAAGATTATATGAAGAAGGCGAAAGACAACTTGAAAGAGAATCGGTGAAACTTGTTTATAAGATCACAGAATTATCAACAGTGACTTTGGACAATGCAGAAGCTACGGGAAGATTTATTTATCCAGTAAAAGCTAAAATCACTTCACCTTTTGGTCCTCGCATACATCCAATATTTGGTGTAAGAAGTATGCATAGTGGTATTGATCTGGCTGCTCCGAGAGGCACTCCCATCAAAGCATCTGAAGGTGGGATTGTGATTTATTCTGGTTGGTATGGTGGTTACGGCAGAGTAGTGATCGTAGACCATTCAAAAGGCTTATCAACACTATACGCTCACTTAGATGCAGCTTCAGTGAAAGTCGGAGACAAAGTAAAACAAGGTCAGGTAGTGGGTTATGAAGGAGCTACCGGATACGCGACTGGTCCGCATTTGCATTTTGAAGTTAGAAATGATGGAAAACCACAAAACCCTGTAAGCTTCTTGTCTCCAGATGCATAAAAAGGTTTCATGAAAAAAGTTTTTTCATTTGTAATAAAAGCAGTAATATCAATAGCATTAATTTATTTGCTAGTTAAATTCACCAAACTTGATTTGGTCAAAGCATTTAGTTTACTTAAAGAAGCAGATATCAGATGGTTTATCGCTTCGATAGCAATGTATGTGATCTGCATGTTTACCAATACTTATCGCTGGCAGATTCTCGCTAATCAATTGGACTTCAAACTAGAATATTTGCGCGCACTAAGATTGTATTTTGAGAGCACTTTCAGTAATAATTTTTTACCAACCAATTTTGGAGGAGATGCAATTAGAGCTTTTGATCTTGGACGCAATCATTCTCATAGTTGGCTCAAAGCTGCTAGCACTGTCATTATGGAAAGAGCTTTTGGCTTTGCGATGATGTTTTCGCTTATCCCACTAGGTTTGATTTATTCCAAATTCACTCCACTTGCTCACGTGCTGCCAGAAAATCTTGAAAGAGGCTTGTATATTACCTTTGGGGCTATGGTGATTGGACTAGCTAGTTATAAACTATGGTCTCAAATTCCTTTGGCTTTTGTACAAAAAATCAAATTTACAATCAAAGAATATACCAAATGCAAAAAAAGTTTAGTCAATGTGGCGTTGTGGACTTTTCTTACTCATATATCTTTCGTCATAGGTAATATCTGCGCAGGCGAGGCTCTAGGAGCAGGTTTGCAACAAGTGCCTTTGTGGTTTTGGTTGATTTTATCGCCGGTCTCTACATTAGCTGGATTTTTTATTCCTGCTGTAAAAGGTGTGGGGGCTAAAGAAGCTTGCTATGTTTATATGCTTGGTCTTGTGGGAGTAGCACCTGATTTGAGCTTGGCGATTGCGTTTCTGACTTATATCTCAACACTAATCTCGACACTTCCGGGTGTGACTATTGCTTTTCGCAAACTCAAGACAGAAAAAATTATCGCTGAAGAAGAACAGCACGAAGAAGAGGAGCTTGAGGAGCTTCAGAAAAAATAATTTATTCTTCGCGAGCCACACGCAGTAACATCGACTGTCATCGCGAAGCCTTCGAAGAAGGCTGTGGCGATCCAGTTACTCTTACCGTCATCGCGAGACGCGTAGAGTCGTGGCGATCTCTTCCGATTTTCATCATGAGATTGCTTCGCTACGCTCGCAATGACATGATGCTGATTGAAATACTGAATAATGCTTTATAGGGTAAGTACTAAGCAGCTTGAAGAACAGAAACAAACTGCTTGCCACGTTTTAGTTCAAACTTAACTTTGCCTTCTGCTACTGCATAAAGAGTGTCATCTTTGCCGATGCGCACATTAGTACCAGGGTGGAATTTGGTACCACGTTGTCTAACAATGATATTGCCAGGGATAGCGACTTGACCAGCGAATTTTTTCACGCCTAATCTTTTTGATTTTGAGTCACGTCCATTCTTTGTACTACCTACACCTTTTTTCGATGCCATATTTTTTGTCCTTTATGCTGAGATTTTCTCTACTTTAATTCTTGTATAGTTTTGTCTGTGACCTTGGGTCAATCTATAACCTTTTTTACGGTGCATTTTGTAGACTTTTACTTTGTCGTCTTTGAAATCATTCATAACAACAGCAGTAACGCTAGCACCTTTAATAGTAGGCTGTCCGATTTGGACTTTGTTCGCATCAGATATGAATAAAACTTGATCAAGAGTCAATTTTGTGCCTTCTTCTGCTTGATTAAGATCAATATCCAAGTATTTGCCTTCTTCTACTTTATATTGTTTGCTATTGATATCGACGATTGCGTACATAGAGAATAAATCTTATCATTTATGGCGTCAGTGCTTGCTTAATGAATCTATACAAAAGCTTAAATTTTTGTGGAAAAGGTGGGGGTAACGCGTTACAAACAAGCCCTAGACCAAACTTTAGTTAAAAGATTGTTTACCAAAATAGAATAATTT
>JAJTHA010000031.1 GCA_021299565.1 Candidatus Caenarcanales bacterium | reverse complement strand
TTATACTTACCGTTTTTGTTTCTTTCTTCAATAAGCATTTGGCAAGCACCGTCTCCGACTCCCTTGACAGCTCTCAAACCAAAAACTATTGAACCTTTTTTATTATCATCAAAAACACAACAAAAATCTTGCTCAGAAATATTTACATGAGGTGGAACTATCTCTATACCAAGCCTTTGAGACTCAATAATGTATGTTTTAATTCTATCTATATCTCCATTTGAAGAAATAAACAATGAACACATATATTCAACTGGATAATGAGTCTTGAGATAAGCGGTTTGATAGGTAACAAATCCGTAAGCGGTTGAGTGAGATTTATTGAAACAATACTCAGCAAAAGCAATCATCTGCTCAAATAATTTATCCGCAAGTTCTACCGGAACAGGAATAGCATTGTTTTTGCAACCCTCTACAAACCTGTCCTTATAAGGCATCAAGACTTCTGGTTTCTTTTTACCCATGGCTCTACGTAAAAGATCCGCTTCTCCTAGAGAAAAACCACCGAGCTTCTGAGCGATCTGCATGATTTGTTCTTGATAAACAATGGTTCCATAGGTGTTTTGCAAAATCTGTTCTAAAAGTGGATGTTCGTAAGTGATTTTTTTCTTGCCATTTTTACAGGCGATAAATTCATCTATCATGCCAGTATCAAGAGGACCTGGTCTATAAAGAGCGATAAGTGCAGAAATATCCTCAAGTGATCTTGGTGCAAGGTCTTTGGCGATTTGTTTCATACCACCAGAAGTTTCTAATTGAAAAATTCCAGCAAGATTGCCAGAGCAGATGCTCTCAAAAGTTTGTGGATCTTCCATGGAGATAGCATCGATATCAATTCTAGGCTTACCATGTGCTTCAATAATATCTATGGCTTTTTGGATCATGGTCAAATTGCGCAAACCCAAAAAGTCCATCTTGAGTAGTCCCATGTAAGCGCATTCATCCATCGAGAACTGAGTGATTACGCTACCATCATTGCTTTTGGATATCGGTATAATCGTGTCTACAGGCTGATCTGCGATGATAACACCGGCTGCGTGTACTCCAAAAGTTTTGGTAACTCCTTCGTTTTTGAGAGCAAGATCAATTACTTCTTTGGCTTCTGGGTCGTTTTTGCATTTGCGCGCAAACTCTTCATGATTTTCTAGCATCCACTCGATAGAACGAGGCTTGCCTCTCACCACAGGAATGAGTTTTGCTAATTCCTCAGCTTTGGAATATGGATATTCAAGCACTCTAGCCATGTCTTTGAGAACGGCTCTTGAAGTGAGTCTATTGAAAGTAATTATTTGGCAAACGCTATCATGTCCGTATTTTTCTTTGACATAATTGATCACTTCTTCGCGTCTGTCGATACAAAAATCCGTATCAATATCTGGCATAGACTTACGCTCTGGATTCAAAAATCTTTCAAAAAGCAAGTCGTATTTGAGCGGGTCGATATTGGTGATGCCCAAACAATAAGCCACTAGAGAACCAGCCGCGGAGCCTCTTCCAGGACCGACTGGGATATTTTGCTCACGTGCCCATTTGATAAAATCCCAGACCACCAAAAAATACGAAGCGAAACCAGAATCATTCATGACTTCTAGTTCAAGCTCTAAGCGGTTTTTGATTTCGTCGGTGATTTCTGGAAATCTTTTGCGCGCAAATTCATAAGTGACTTCTTTGAGATAGGTCTCGAAACTATGTCCCTCAGGGACTTTTGGATCAGGCAAATGTGTTTTGGGATTACCTAATAGTTCATAATCAGAGATTTTGTTATAAATCTCCATAGGAGTATGCAAAACAGCTTGTTCAATTACTTCTTGGGGTAAGTAAGTAGCAAAAACCTCTAGCATCTCTTCTTGTGAACGAAAATGTTCTAGAGATGAAAACTTCATGCGCTTGATATCAGATACATTCACTCCTGTCTGCAAACACAAAAGAGCATCGTGAGAGCGGGCTTCATCTGCGTAAGTATAATGACTATCGTTAGTCGCTACAAGCTTGATGCCTAGCTCTTTTGAGAGCTTGAGCATTTTGGGATTGACGATTTTGTCTTCTAGATATTTATGATCCATGATCTCCAAATAAAAATCTTCACCAAATAATTCTTTATACTCTATCGCTCTCATGCGCGCTTCTTCGTCTTGACCGATACAGAGTAGGTGATTGACTTCGCCTCCTAAGCAAGCAGATAAAGCGATCAAATCGCTAGAATAGTTTTTGAGAAAATCTTTTGAGACACGCGGCTTATAGTAAAATCCATGAATGCAAGACTCTGAAGTGATCTTGATCAGATTTTGATAACCTTTGTCATTTTTAGCGAGTAAAACCAAATGAAATAATTTGCATTTGTTTTCTTTGCCCTTGAGAGTATGGTCTTGGTTAATCACATATATCTCGCAACCTATAATAGGTTTGAGGTCATTGTCTTTGGCTTCTGTATAAAATTTGTATGCACTGAACATAGTGCCGTGTTCAGTTAACGCCAAACCTGGCATGCCTAATTCTTTGGCTCTTTTGCAAAGATCCTCTATACGGCTAGCGCCATCCAATAATGAATACTCGCTATGGGTATGCAGGGCTATGTACTGAGGGTTATTTAGAGTATCTTGGATTGGCACTATCTTTATTTTAGCAGGATGACATAATGTTAATAAATTATCTTTTTCTCAATTATAGTATAGGTTTTTGTAATTAGGGCAGTGGTGGATGACACGGATAATATTGCAGACAGATAGATTTTACAAAAGAAATTTTCTAATATTATTTTCGTGAATCAACTCCCAGAAAACATCAAATTCAAGATTCATATGGCGACAGTAGGTGTTTTAGCTTTGATGAC
>JAJTHA010000082.1 GCA_021299565.1 Candidatus Caenarcanales bacterium | reverse complement strand
TAGCTGTATTCAAACTTTTTAGAGCATCAGCCTCTGCTCCTACTAAACCAAAAATTTGAGATGTATATTGCGTGCTTTCCATATTAAACTGCTCCTGCCAAGTTGAAAGTACTGGCGTGATCTAGCTATAGCATTTGAATTTTAAGCTTTGGTTAAGAAACAGAAAAAATTTGATAAACTTAGATAATGCAGCTACAAAGCAATCAGCAATTAGAAATCCTCAAATCTAATCTTGCTGCGATTAAATCCATAGTGGCCATTTTAAGAAGCACCATAGGACCCAAGGGACTAAATGTCATGTTAGTCGACAATTTAGGTCATACCATCTGCACCAATGACGGGATTGAAATTTTGAATAATATTCCAATAAAACACCCCGTCGTAAAACTTTTAATTGAAGCTTGCCAAGCGCAAGAGAATCAAGTTGGTGATGGAAGCACTTCTACTGCAATTTTAATTGAATCAATTATTGAAAACTCTATAAACGCAATTGAGTCTGGGGCTAAAGTACAAGAGATCATCAATGGTCTTAAAACAATAGAAAATCATTTGATTGACTATCTAAAAAGCCAAGCTCAAAAATTTGATGATCAAAAGCTTTATTCATTAATAAATATTTCTGCTCGAGACGAAAAAGATATTAGTGATTTGGTTTTCAAGATTTGCAAAACAAAAAAAAGAAGATGCTCTATTATGGGTATCTTAAACAAAGAGAGCCAAATACTCGAAGGTCTAATTCTCAGAAAAAAACCTCATCATCATTTCAATTTAAAACTGGCTAATTCTCAAATTTTAATTCTAGATGGCTCATTTGAAGCCGATCCTATGTCTAGCGAAGCGGCGAGCACCGACCAAGGCGTGATTAGATACGACAATAATGTTAAAACCATTTTGAGACAAGCACAGGTTCTTGCCAAAGCCAATATCAAAGCAGTTTTCACAAGCGGCTCGATGATGCCACAAGCGGAAGAAATTTTTGCAAAAGAAAATGTTTTCGTTCTGACACATGTCAAAAAATCTGATCTTGATGATTTGCTTTATATATCAAATGCAAGGTTCGTTTCTAGAAATACTTGTCTTTATGGGGAAATAGACAATATAAAAAACTACTGCGGCAACATTAACAGCCTCGCCTATAACTCAGAAGCAAGTGGTTTTCAAATCATTGGAGTTAATGAATTTTATACGGCTGTAATCGGAGCTGAGACACAGAGCATTCTCGATGAAAAAGTACTTATTGCTAATGATGCTTACAAAGCAGCATGTTCCTCTATTGATCTAGGTTTTGTGGCAGGAGAAGGGATAGCGGAGTTGAATTTAGCCGAAGAGATTTCAAAATCAAATGATCTCATTACTGCAAAAATAGTTACGAATAGTCTCAGGGAGATTTTCTTACAGATTATCGACAATGCTGGACTTGAGCGCCAGAGTTCTTTGAATCTGGTAAATTCGCAAGTGAAAAATATTGGTATTGATTTAGACAATGGAAAAGCTATAGATTTAATTAAGGAAAACATCGTTGATGCGGTCAGTTGCAAGCTTTCAATGATCAAGATTGCTTTTGACGTAGCTAGCCAAATACTCAAGATTAAGCATATTATCCAAGCTAAGTGATAGAATTTCTAATTACTTATGCCAAAAACACTATTTGATAAAGTTTGGGAAAATCATGTAGTAGAAAAACTACCTGGTAATAATTATTTGGTTTTTATGGACAGAATTATTGCTCATGAAATTACCACGCCTCAAGGAGCAATTCAAATTGATGAAGAATTTGGCGGAAGAATTTTTGACTCCGAGAAAATATTAGCTATCAATGACCACGTTGCGCCTGCTAAAGATACAGCAACTGCTATTCAAGCAGACGTACTTAGAAAATGGTCTAAAAAGCACAATATCAGACACTTTGATATTGGAGAAAACGGGATTTGTCACGTAGTTGCTCCTGAAAGAGGCTATGTACAACCTGGTATGACTTTATGCTGCGGCGATTCACATACCTGTACCAATGGCGCTTTTGCCTGTTTCGCTCTAGGCATAGGCACGACAGCAAATGCCGGGGCAATGTTGTCCCAATGTCTACTTTTACAAAAACCAAAAGTAATGCAAATAAATATCACAGGCAAACGCAAACCTGGAGTTTTTGCTAAAGACATTATTCTTGCCATCATCAATAAAATTAGTTTTCGCGGGGGAACTGGCTATGTTCTTGAATATACTGGTGATGCCATAAAAGACTTGGACATGGAAGAAAGAATGACTATCTGCAATATGGCAATTGAGGCAGGTGCAACTAGCGGCATGATCGAAGCAGACGAGGTCACTTTTGAATATCTCAAAGGCAAAGAACAAATTTCGGGACAAGATTTTGAAACACTGAAAGCGAAATGGTCTGAGTTTAAAGCAGACCCCGGAGCAGTTTACGATACAACAGTAGAGCTAGATATTTCACAACTAGAACCAATGGTTACTTGGGGCATTAATCCTGGTGAGGCTTGTGGTACACGATCTGCCGTTCCTCAAGATGCTGAAAACAAAGCTCTTGAATATATGGGGCTCAAAACTGGCGATAAGATTTCTGAACTAGAATTGGATCAGGCATTTATTGGAAGTTGTACCAATGCTCGAATTTCTGATCTAAGAATAGCTGCCGAAATTCTCAAAGGTCAAAAAGTCAAAATTCCTACTATTATTACTCCCGGATCACAACTAGTAAAAAGACAAGCAGAAAAAGAAGGCTTGCATGATATTTTTCAAGATGCTGGTGCTCTTTGGACTCACGCTAGCTGCGGACCTTGCTTAGGTATGAGCATGGGAGTTGTCGCTCCTCAAAATCGTTGCATTTCTTCAACCAATAGAAATTTCCCTGGGCGCATGGGTGCTGGAGCTAGAACACATTTGGCAAGTCCTGCTACAGTTGCTGCATCTGCGATTTACGGTAAAATCATTAGTGCTAAGGATTTAGCAGAACTCAAAACCAAAGCCTAATGCAAATTACAGCAACGAGACCTTACGGAAATAGAGTGCGAGGACGCATTAAAGTGCCTGGCGATAAATCTATTTCGCATCGCTCAGTGATTCTTGGTTCAATTGCAAGTGGATTAACACTGGTTGATAATTTTTTAACTGGTGAGGATTGTATGAATACAATGAAAGCATTTCAAGCGCTAGGGGTTGAAATGGATTTTGACTTTGATATTAATCGTTTGACTATTATTGGTGCGGGCATCAGTGATCTCCAGTCTCCACGAAAAGAAATTTATCTTGGTAACTCTGGTACTGGCATGAGGTTGTTAACAGGACTATTTGCTGGATTACCTTTTAGCACAACTCTCACTGGTGATCATTCTTTGCAAACAAGACCAATGAATAGAGTGATCAAACCACTGGAATCAATGGGAGCACAAATCAATTCACAAGAAGGTGGCAAAGCGCCACTGGTAATTAATCCTAATTCAGACAAACTCAAACTTAACCCAATTGAGTATGATTCACCAATCGCTTCCGCCCAAGTCAAATCAGCAATTTTGTTAGCTGGCTTGCATACTGACGGGATTACAAGTGTTATAGAACCTTTTAAATCGAGAGATCACTTAGAGAAAATGCTTGAATACTTTGGTGCTTTTATCATCAATGATCATAATAAAGTTTCTATAGATGGGATCAATTCCAGAAATAATCTTTTCGGACAACAAGTGGTAGTTCCAAATGATATTTCTAGTGCTGCGTTTTTCATGGTTGCTGGAGCTATTCTTGAGGATGCTCAAATAACCGTAACTGACATAGGGATTAATCCTACGAGAACTGGCATTATAGATGTTTTGGACAAAATGTTAGTTGATTACGATATTATCGAAAAAAGACTATCTAACAATGAAGAGATTGCCTCAATACTTGTGCGCAGCTCTAATCCACAAGCTACTACAATAGAAGGCTCATTGATACCTCGATTAATCGATGAAATCCCTATCATTGCAATTCTTGCATCTATGGCTAACGGCACAACCGTAATAAAAGATGCCCACGAGTTAAAAGTCAAAGAATCAAACAGAATAGCCTCGACTGTTAATATGCTACGTAAATTAGGTGTCAAGGTTGAAGAAACCGACGATGGCATGATAATCGAGGGAAGAGCGACCAAAAGATTCGAACCACCTGAAGGCGAAGTGATCATCGATTCATTAGGTGATCATAGAATAGCGATGGCCAGTGCAATAGCGGCTTTACACTCAAATAAACCTGTAACTATTTTACAAACAGAATTTGTAAGTACATCGTTCCCTGGTTTTTTTGAGATACTTGAAAATCTAAAAAATACATCTGTTGGCATTGCCTAATTAAATGCAAGACTGTCTTGAACAATTAACTATCACACCATTTCTTAAAGAGATTGCTAATGCGGCTAATTTTCTTGGACACGAAACTTATATAGTAGGAGGTTTTGTCAGAGATCTTCTTATCGCTCAAAATCATAATGCCACAACCAACGATCAACATGATTTGGATCTGGTCATTAACACCAATGCAATAGATTTTGTTCATCAATTTCAAAAGTACTACGAAGACAATCACCCTCAGCATCTGAGTTTCGAGATTATTGAAGAGCATAAACAATTTGGCACAATTAAAATTAAACATCCTGAATATGAAGGTTTTAAAATTGAGATGGCTAGCACTCGCAAAGAAGAATACGAAAGCCCAGCAGCTTATCCAAAAATTCAAATTATCAATGATATTGAGGAAGATTTGATCAGGCGAGATTTCACAATCAACGCCTTGCTTTTATCTCTAAATAAAAAAACCTTTGGTGAAATCATTGACCATGTCGGGGCTCTAAATGATTTAGAAAAAAAACAAATTAAAGTTTTTCATGATCAAAGCTTCAAAGATGATCCTACTAGAATTATCAGAGCCATAAGATTTGCTGCTCAGTTTGATTTTGACCTAGAGCCTAAGACTAGAGAGTTATTATTAAAAGCAAGACAAGATCAACAATTCGAGCAATGGCAATCAGAAAGACATAAAACATTTAAGATCGAAAGAGAGAAGCTTAAAGGTTTAAATAATGAGGCTCAGAAAAGAGCAATAGATCTGCTTATTGAATTTAATCTTCCTTCCATTTGAAGCTTGATTTGATTGACTCGACAGTTTTATCCATATTGGTAGCTGGTCCTATCATTGAAAAACTGAATAATCGCTTAGAATCGGTGGCGCCTAAGTTAGCCAAAGAGAATAAATTACCAAGATTAGCTGGCCCAATTCCCACAGTTTGTAAAATACTTTTTGAATGTTTGGGGATAAGACCTCTGCCACTGATTTCCAATCGATCTTTAGAGTAATCAACATAGCCCTTAAGATCAAGTTCAATAGAATCGGATTTAAGTAGAAGCTTTTCTGTACTAATTTTGCCTAAATCATAATTCAACGAAGAAATAACTTGATTGAAATGACCACCTTGATAGGTAACTAAAACTTGAAAAACATTATTGATATCAAAATTTTTGATTGTATTTATCGCAGTTAAAAGTTTTTGCATGGTTTTAAGCTGAGACAATTTTCCATCTTTGACAATTAGATTTGCTTGCCCCTTAAGATTAAAGAACATTTCATTCGGCAATATCCCCTTGGTCTGCCCTCTATAAGCCCCGCTCACTTTTCCTTCAGGCACCTCAGCACCAAAGCCCCAAATGCCATGTATAAGTTCATTTGCTGAGACTTGGTCACCATCAATTTTGAATGTAGATTCTAGAGTTGCCATATCAAAAGTAGTATTTGCTCGCACAGTACCGGAGTTTTTTAATTTTGCAACAAGATTATTGACAGAAACTAGATTCCCATTAACATCCATATCAAACAAAATTCTTTTGTAACCAATACCATTCCAATCACCATCTCTTAGGCGAGTTTGAACATATAAAGGCTTATGATCAAAAGATAGTAAATTAACATTAACGATATTGGCTCTAAGATCACCAATGCCATATTTTCTGGCAATAGTAGGAGTTATGGCTCTAAACAAACAGTTTGTTTGTCTGTGCACGTCGTCTCCTAGATTATCACAAGTAAAAAAGCCTTTACCGATATCTAAATTCAGAGGTTTTAACGAAACCAAATGCGGCTCTACAATATCCAGTAGCACTTGACCATTTTTCGCAGCAGAACCTGAGTCAAAAAAAGCTCTATAGTTAATTTTATTTTTTAAAGACCAGTCATTGACTTGAAAATCAGAGTTGATAACAATCGAATCAGAATTTTTTGCAAAACTGATTGTACTGTTTTTTGAGTAAATTGTTTGAGGTGTTACTGTGGTTTGAGCCTTAATTTTAATTTCTTGAGATAAAGACTCATTAATATCTAACCAATTAGAAAATTTAAAATCATCTAAGCCCGAGATTAATAAATCAGTATCAATTATCAACTTGTTCTTACTACCTTTTATTTTTAATTTTGTTGGCAATAAGCCCTTTGCGCCAATAAACTGGGAAATGCCTTTTGGCACCAGGTATTCAAGCTCTGAGT
>JAJTHA010000117.1 GCA_021299565.1 Candidatus Caenarcanales bacterium | reverse complement strand
ATTTAAACTCTTTTAATAACATCAAAGGTTTGTGTAATTCTTTATTAGATTTCACGCCAAATATCCTAATTAGTGATATCGTTCGTTTGGGTGATTCTCTAAATACAGCAAATGGACTAAATTTATTAGTGTAATCGGTAACTGTTTTACACCCGCTCCGCTGGGCTCAGGCAACACATTTTACTGGCGAGCACTCGCAAAATGTGTTCCTTCGCCTATTCGCTACGCTAATCATTAAAACAATTATCTCTAAGTACTTTCTTCACACTTAATCTGCCACATTTCCCATATAGCTTTTTCAAGATTATTTATATGAGTCTCAAGATTCAAGTTAGAGCTTATGACTTGTGTTCGTAAATTATTCCTATAAAACAATAATCTATCGGTATCCTTAGCCAAATCAGTTGCAATCTTAAAATATTCATCTTGATCCTTGGCAATTAATTCTGGCAATTTAGATAAAGTCAAAAATGAGGATGACATTCTTGCCGTCCATCTATCACCATCAATAGTCACTACAGGCACATTCATCATCAGGCTTTCTGTGGTAGTTGTACCTCCACCATATGGAAAAGGATCCAAAGCAATATCAATCTCTGAATATGTTTTTAAAAAGTCTTCTCTAGGACCTGATGATCTAATATCCAAACGACTTCTATCGATTCCATTATTGGCAAAAATATCTAAAACATATTTTTTATTAGCTTCTGTTTTCAAAGACTGGGCATTAATGATTAATTTGGAGTTTGGGATTTCTTTTAAGATACTGGACCACAAATTTAAAACATGAGTAGAAATCTTATGAAAACCATTCATAGAACCAAAGGTGACAAAGCCATTTTTTGTATATGGTAAGTCTCTACGTGCCTCAGGCAAACCATTTAAATTACAGTGAGTATAACAAGTATCCATTCGATAAACTTTTTCAGTAAAGAATTGATCTTCGCCCTCTCGAATCATATGAGCATCAGCCAATAAAAAATCCATTTGCGGCATTCCTAAAGTACCAAAAAAACCTATGTGATGAACCTGTACTGGAGCAGGTTTGATCTTGAAAATACCCAATCTACCACCTGTAGTAAAGCCTGACATATCAAACAAAAGGTCAATTTCATCTTGATAAATCATCAAAGCTGCTTCTTGATCAGATTTAGACTTGATAAATTCAAATTTATTAGCGAGTTGTTTAAAGCTTTCGGTGACATGATCCACCTTCGTTTCTGCGTAATAAATATAAATATCAAATTGTTCTCTATTGATATTTTCAAGAACCGGCAATAGATAAGCGCTTACCGGATGCTGGCAAATATCAGCTGATACAAAACCTAATCGCAGTTTGGTTTTAGTAGAATCAAGTCTCTGATTAAGATCTCCAGGAACTTGACCTTCGGTTTTTGAAAGAAATTTTGCATAGTTATCCTCAGCAATACTTTGGATATCTTTGAGCGTTTTATTCGGATCTTTAAATGAGTTGAAAATCTGACAACTCAAAAATAATTGAGTTGCTGGATCCATTTGATGAGCAATTTCATAATGCTTTAGCGCTATATCATAAGCGCCAATTCTTTTTGCAGAAAAGGCAATATTATTGTGTATCCAAGGATCATTTTTGATGTGATGTAATGCTTTATACATATAGGCTATAGCATCATAATCCTGAGCATCTTTGCTAAGTGTTCTTCCGATGCAGTCATAGAGATGAAACTGATTCAGATCGTAAGAAAGAGCCTTTTTGTATAAATCAATTGCTTTCTGATAATCACCATTTTTTTCGCAAGCATAAGCGAGTCTTGCGATTAACTCATAATCATTTGGACTATGTTTAATACATTTTTCAAGACAATCTATAGCTTCTTTATATTTTGCTTTTGAAATATATAATTGTCCCAAAACACTAAGTGCTTGAGAATTCTTAACATCATTTCGCAAAACTTTTTTTAATAAGTAGATGGCGTCATCGTACTTCAACTCATCAATAAGCTTTAAAGATTTTTGTATATCTTTATTTTGGACAGTAGCCACTTTATACATTATTCACTAATTTATTTTTAAAATACTAATTCCTTTTATCGAATTAATACTATATTTGATCTAGGGTGAATTCTGTAGCTTTTCTAGGCATTTTATACGCCACATATCATTTAAAGCAAACTCAAAACTAGAAACATAAGTTTTTAAAGACATTGGACTATTAGATAATTTGGCTCGCAGCGAACGTCTTAATACTCGTAAACGGCTTGAATCTAGTGCTAGCTTTTGTATAATACTAATATAGCTTTCAAAACTATTTGCAATCAAATCATCCATCTCTATTGCTTTTAAAGATAATGCGGCCTGCCTTGATGTCCAACGGTCTCCTTCAATAGTTACAATTGGTACATTCTTCATCAAAGATTCTATTGCAGTTGTTCCTGCGCCATAAGGATATACATCTAAAGAGATGTCAACTTGGTTATAAGATTCCAAGAAATTTTCTCTTGTTTGGCTTGATTTAATTATCACCCTCTCTCGATTTATGCCATATTTTTCAAAAGTTTCATAAACGTATTTTTTATTAGAATCATGGGTCAGGATTTTAGAGTCGAAAAGTAATTTTGAGTCTGCTACTTTTGTAAGTAACTCTGCCCATAATTCAAACATTCTTGGAGAAATTTTTTGAAAATTATTGAATGATCCAAAAGTTATAAATCCATTAGTCTCAAAAGGGCATTGCGTAATAGGTTCAGGTAAATTAGATAAATCACAATGCACATAAGTATGTGGCATCTTATAGATTTTTTCAGTAAAATATTTTTCTTCTCCATCTTTAACAAGATTAGAATCGGCAATTATAAAATCTATCTCTGGCATTGCTAAAGTCCCAAAAAAACCTAAATGATGAACTTGCACTGGAGCAGGACGTGATTTAAAAACACCAAGGCGAGTACCTCCAGTAAATCCCGATAAATCAAATAAAATATCTATCTGATCCTGATAAATTATGCTCGCAACTTCCAAGTCAGACTTTGTAGAAATAATTCGATAGCTATTAACGAGACTTTTTAGTCGCTGGTTTACATCATCTTGCTTTGAGCCATTATCATAAATATAAATTTCGAAGGTATTTTTATCAATCAATTCCAAAATTGGTAAAAGGTTACTTGTAACTGGATGTAAATAAAAGTCAGCAGATACAAATCCTAAACGAAAAGTTTTTTTAGATATTTCAAGGCGAGAATCTACATTAAAGTTGCAATGATCAATTTTAGTTGCGATAAATTTTTTGTAATATTCTTTAGCCAGAGAATGGATTTCAGACAGTTTAATTTCTGGATCTTGAAACGAATGAAAAATTTCTGCTCGTAAATATTGCGGCTGATCTGGTGCAAGGAATTTGGCAATTCTAAAATGCTTTAATGCAATATTGTAAAGCCCCAAACGTGAGGCACAATATGCAATATTGTTATGCAACAAATGATCATTGGCTAAATACTCGGATGCTTTAATCAGTAAGGGTAATGCATTGTAATCAGCACCTTGTCTAGCAAAAACTCTTCCTAGCCCATGTAAATTACTGGCCGATGAACCAATTTTTTGATCTAACATTTTTTGATATAAACCAATAGCTTTATCGTGGTCTTCACTTAACTCAAATGCTAGAGCTAAATTATTATTTATTGAATAATCATTAGTGGTAAATTTCAAAAGCTTTTCAAAAATACTTATAGCTTCTTTGAATTTTGTTTTTGAAATATATAATTGTCCCAAAACACTAAGTGCTTGAGGGTTATTGACATCATTGCGCAAAACTTTTTTTAATAAGTAAATGGCATCATCATATTTAAACTCGTTAATAAGCTTTAAAGATTTTTGGATATCTTTATTTTTGACAAGTGTCATTAAATAATATTATCCACATGTTTTTTTTTAATTACTCAATCAAAAAGACCAAGATAAACTAAATAATCTAGATTAAATGATTTTTGCTCATGGATTTTTGCCACATCATACGAAATGCTTGATCCAAATCTTTAGCAAAAGCACGAATGTCACAAATCGGTGAATTCAAATACTTTTGGCGTATAGTTTTCTTGTAATAAGCGATGGCATCTGTATCTTTTGCTAAGTTAATTATTTTTTCTATATACTCGTCTTTAGTATTTGCAACGAACTCAGGGAAACCAGCATTAATAAGAATCGAAGAGCTAATTCGATGAGACATCCTGCCTCCTTTTAAATTGATGATAGGTGTGCTCATCCAAAGAGTATCATGAGTCGTAGTACCTCCTCCCAAAGGAAAAGGATCTAAAGCAATATCTATTCTATTGAAAAATTCCAAATACCTATTTTTATCATTGTCGAATGGCTCCAAAATGATACGAGAGTTCTGCACGCCTTTATTGCTGAAAAAATCTTTAACTCTTTTTTGTTCATTATCATTAGAAAAAATCATAGACTTGATCAATAATTTTGAACTTTCAAATTTCAATAATAATTCAGCCCAAGTCTCTAAAACATACTTGTTAATTTTTAAAAAACCATTACAACTACCGAAAGTCACATAATTATTTGTTATTGATGGTGGCTCATCAATAATAGTTTCCTTATCTGGCTTTGAAAAGGGGGCAAAGGTTTTTGACAATCTAAAAACTTTTTCTATGTATTGCTTCTCTTCACCATCAAAAACTAAATATGGATCTGAAATCATGTAATCAATTTGTGGCAGACCCATCGGACCAGTTTGCCCAAGCCAAGTAACCTGCACTGGGGCTGGTTTTAATGCAAAAAGACCTAATCTATTCAGAGCTGTATGCCCCGATAGATCAACCAAAATATCAATCTGATCTTTTCTGATGATAGTTGCAACTGCTGTATCAACCATTGTTTTAATATTAGTCCATTGATGAACTTCTTTTTGCCAAATTTGGCTTGTCTCGTCTTCAAAATTATTACAATAGCAAAATATTTTGGTGGTTTCACTATTCATAATTTCAAAGAGTCCTCTCAGCCAAAAAAACAAAGCATGATTTTTAAAATCTCCAGAAACAAAGCCGATACGTAATATTTTTTTATTAGGATTTAAATCCAAGTGTGAAAAATCATTTTGGATTGTATTATTTGCAACTTTATCAGCAAAAAAGATTTTATAAAAATTATTTGAAGCTTCTAAAGTATCTTCTGGACTATATTCTAAGCTGTAGTGCAGATACATCAGTAAATTATTATGCTCTGAAATATTATAAGGGTTAATTTCCAATTGTTTTTTTTGAAGCACAATTGCTTTTTCTGGTTCTCCCAAAGTGAAATAAAGATGAGCAAGAGCTGCATAAGCAAATTCAGAATTAGGGTCCAAATCAATTTCTTTATGAAAGCAATCAAAAGCTTTTTGAAAATTAAGCTCTTGCTTATAGTAGTAAATGCCTAAAATTAATTGCACAAGTTTTAATTGAGTATCAGAATTAATACATTTACTGATATAAGGATAGGCTTCAGAAATACGAGAAAGACGATGAAGACAAAAACTTATGGCTAAATTTGCTATTGGATTATCAGGCTCGAGTTTGATTATTCGATGAAAAATATTAATTGCATCTTGATACAAATTTAAATTCATATAAGCATTACCCAAATGCTGCAAAGCCTCTGTAGAGTTGTTATCAAGCTCCAAAGCTTTTGTACTGGCCGCTATAACATGCTCCTGCATCCCATTGACTAAATATTGTTCGCTAAGTTCTATCCAAGCTTTTGGATCATTTGGATCCAAATTAATAGATTTTTGAATTTCAGTTAAATCTTTCATGAAATATAAGCTAATTTAATTGTTCCACGGCAATTTGCTAAACAAAGTTTTATGAAATTAAATCACAAAAGTCATTCTAGTAACCTAGGTCATAATGACTAAATTCATCCTATTAGTAGAAAAAAATTTTTTAGTGGCTTAAAAAAAATATGGGAAGCACCCTGAATAACAAAATTGATAATGCTATTGCAAAAGGTCAATATGAGCTTGCATTTAAATTACTTCAATCAGAATTCAACAATAATCCTAACGACATCAATACTTTGTTTCTTTGCGGCTTGATGCTAGAAAAGCTAAAAAGAAGTCAAGAAGCTTTTCCATACTATATTCAGGTTGCCACCAAAGATCCCAATAATCACCAAGCCTATAGATCCATAGGAAGACTTTTAAAAGATGATTATCAATATTTTGAAGCACTGAAGCTTTTCAAAAAAGCCTATGAAGTAGCGCCCGAGGACGATCAGGTCAATAATGATTTGGCTTTTATTTATGGCTGCCTGGGAATGTCAAAAGAATCAATATTTCATTATGAGAAGGCAATGTCTATCAACCCAAATCAAAAAGACTACTATGGGGCATTAATATTTGAAAAAAATAAAAGCGAGACTTGCTCTCTTGAAGAACTACTCAATTTATCAAAATCTCTTAATGATAAATTCTATGAACCTTATAAAAAAAATAACCTGAAAATCATTAATGAATTTGAACTAAGTTTTCAAAAGATGAATTTGGATATTAATAGAAAGATTAGACTAGGTTTTGTTTCATCAGACTTCAATAGGCACCCAGTTGCATATCAAATAATGCCACTTATGGAAAGACTCAATAAAAGTAAATTTGAGATTTTTTGTTACTATAACGATACCAAGAAACATAATGATTGGGTAACCGAGATTTTTTCAAAAAACTATAATTTCAAAGATATAACCAAACATACAACAAAAGAAGCTGCAAACTTAGTCAACAAAGATCATATTGATATATTGTTTGATTTAAATGGTTATACATCTGGCGAAAGACTAGAGATTTTCAAGCTAAAACCAGCACCCATACAAATAAGCTATTGCGGCTATTTTGGGACCCTTGCTATTCCAGAAATAGATTATATTTTTGCTGGTAAAAATGATATCAAAGAAAATGAACAGAAATATCATACTGAAAAAATTTATTATTTCCCTGAAATATCTGTGCACGCTCAACTACATGCAATACCAGAGCAAAAAGTTTTTGAAGCCCCTTGCATCAAAAATAAAACAATCACCTTTGCTTCTATGAACAATCTTGCCAAAATCTCATTTGACAATATCAAAATCTGGTCTGAAATTCTAAAACAAGTCGATAACTCTATATTTATTTTTAGCTCAAAAACATTTAAAGATATTCAAAGCAAAGAATACTTTAGATCTTGCTTAATAAAGTGTGGAGTAGACCCAGCAAAACTTGATCTCAGAGATGATATGAAGAGAGATGATTTTCTCAAAACATATGATGAAATTGATATCGCTCTTGATCCCTTTCCTTACACTGGCAGTTCGACTACTGTAGAAGCTTTGATGCTTGGTGTACCAGTCATTACGCTAGAAGGGAATAAATGGGCAGCTAGAATGACTTCAACAGTATTAAAAGCTTGCAAAGCGGATGAACTTATTGCATATAACAAAGAAGAATATATAAAAAAAGCAGTTGAGTTAGCCTCGAATCCAGAAAAAATTAATTATTATAGAAAAAATCTTCAAAGAAAAGTTCTTGAATCTAGCATGAATATTGAAACACATAGTAAAAACTTTGAAAAAGCATTATTGGATATCTGGCAAAATTACTGTACAATAAGGTAAATGAGCCAAGTCGACGTATCAATATTTATCCCGGTTTACAATGAAGAAGAAAGCCTAGAGATTTTGCAAAACAAAATCGAAACATCTATGCAAGCAACTAATATTAGTTATGAGATTGTCTATGTTGACGATGGCAGCAAAGACAAAAGTTTTGAGATATTAGAAAAAATTGCAAGCAACAAAAAAAACGTAAAAGTAATTAAATTCAGACGTAATTTTGGACAAACCGCGGCTATGTCAGCTGGTATTGATGCAGCTAGTGGAAGAGTCTTGATTCCCATGGACTCAGATCTTCAGAATGATCCGGCTGATATTCCTAGGCTTATGGGCAAAATCAATGAGGGCTACGATGTAGTAAGCGGTTGGCGCAAAAACCGCAAAGATACATTTGTTGATAGAAAATTACCCTCAATGATCGCAAACAAACTTATCTCATGGCTCTCAGGTGTCAATCTTCATGATTATGGCTGTACTCTCAAAGCCTATCGCTGCGAAGTTTTGAAAGATATTAGACTCTATGGAGAATTACATAGATTCATCCCAATCTGTGCCAGTTGGGTTGGAGCAAAAGTTACTGAAATACCAGTAAATCATTATGAAAGACAATTTGGTAGTTCTAAATATGGCATTAACAGAACCTTTAAAGTAATTCTTGATTTGATATTAATCAAGTTTTTGACTGACTATCTAACCAAGCCAATTTATGTTTTTGGTGGGATTTCTGCTTTGAGCATGATATTAAGCGTTTTAATCTTTGCATGGTCTATTGCACTAAAAGTCTTTGGCAGTATTGATTTTGATCACACGCCTTTGCCTATTATTGGAGCTATGTTTTTCACAGTCTCTATTCAAATATTCATGATGGGGATTCTTGCTGATTTATTGATGAGAACATATTATGAATCGCAAAACAAAAAGATTTATGCAGTTGAAAAACAAATTAACATTAATAACTAAAGTTATTTGTCTTTGTGTATTTATTACAGCAAATCCAATTCATGCACGTACTTTAGAAGCTGGGATTAGTTATCAAATGCCAGAAAAAACAGAAATTGTTGTAAAAGTATCTCATCTACCGACTATTTATCCTTGGCTAGAAAGAGATGAAAACAGCAAAGTAAAAATTCCTAAAAATGGTTCCGAAGTTATCACACAAACCAGTTCTGATATTGAGCTTGGTACTTTATCAGGGAAAAGCTTGGTTTTACCGGCGGGTTCAAGAATAATAGGATATATAGTCAATCAAAAAGCCCCAAAAAGTTTTTGGAGATCCGGAGATCTTAAAATCAAATTCACCAGAATAGAAATCCCAGATTCATCAACTGAGTTCAAAAGCAAAGATGATCTACCTTTGTCTAGCTATGATGGTAAACATGCTATCAAAAGCACTTCAAATTCTAACGATAAACAAATAGATATTAGTGATTCATCTATCGAATATACTGGCAAAGAAAACAATCTAGGAGCTAATATAGCATCAACAGCAGGCTACACAGTAGCAGGTGCCATCGCTGCACCCATAATCACCTATATGATTGGCGCGAATCTTGCATCTAGTGCGGCTGGCTTTGCAGCAATTTCTAATCCTTATGTCGCCGGTGGCAGTGCTGCTCTAGGTGGTGCTTTGGGCTTGATATATGGAATTAGCAAAAAAGGCAAAACTATAGAGTTAGAGCCTGGTAAAGAATTAAAAATAGTTCTAGATGAACCATGGCTGATTAGTAAGGCGCTTTCTGAAATTGAAACAAATAAAATAGCAAGCCCCGTAAACAAAAACTTTGATCTAAAAATCATTAAAACGAAAATAACTAAAGATGCTTTTGGTGACAAGGCTTTAAAACTATCGATAGCTTATAACAATAAAACCAATGAAGAAATATCTTATAATTCTTTTCAATTAATTGATAGTATGGGCAGCACTTTTTATCCGAGTACAGAAAGTATTAGCGAAGAGTATTTCGATGAATTTCCTAATCAAGGAGTTATTGATTTATATTTTGGAGTTGAGTTTCCTAAAGCTTTGCATCAATTAAAAGTATTGAAGCGTAGTGATAGAAAGACTCTCGCGTTAATTAATATCAACCCCAACTAATTTGAAACTTGTTATAAAAGAAAAAGTGCCAAGACTCAACCAAAAGTCTTGGCACCATTCACCTCTCCCTGAAAATTGTTATGGTAAAAGATTCAACGCTATTTGCGGCGTGGCATTAGCTTGAGCTAGCATCGATGACGCTGTCTGCTGCAAGATTTGAAACTTAGTAAAATTACTACTTTCACTTGCCACATCAACATCTCGTATTCGTGATCGTGACGCTGAACTGCTCTCTATTGCTATATCTACGTATTCCATTTTTGACTCCAAAGAATTTTGCATTGCACCTAAGTAAGATCTCATTCGTGAAACATTGGTTATCATAGTATCAATGTTTGCTATAGAACCTGTCGCAGCAGAAGTAGTACCAGCTGCATTGACTACCGTTGTATTGGCTAGCCGCAAGTTGTTAAGAGCGATCGCTCCTTCACCCAAACTACCAAGAGCTGTAGTATTAACCATGATATTGACACCAGTAGCAGTTGAACCCGAAGCTAAATTGATTGTGGTAGTCTGACCTGTATCAGAACCTGTTTGTAGAGTTATATTACTGGCACCACCTAATAAACTAATACCATTGAATTGAACTTGAGCTGCTGCATCAGAAATAACTCTAATTCGTTCATTTAATTCTCTTTGTATCGCATCAATCTCATTCGTGGCATTAGTTCCATTTGCTGCTTGAACCATCAACTCACGAATTCTTTGTAAGTTGTCTTGAGCGATAGATAGACCGCCTTCTGCAGTTTGTATCAATGAGATACCATCTGCCGAGTTTTGTTTCGCTTTGTAAAGTCCTTTGATAGTCGCTGTTAATTTCTGACTGATGCTTAAGCCTGCTGCATCATCAGCTGCTCTATTTATTTTGAGTCCGGTTGCTAGTCTTTCTTGTGATAGCTGTCCGCCGACTCCGTTTGTTGTATACGCTCTTTGGGCGAATAAACTTTGAATATTTGTGTTAACCATTAGGGGCATGAGGTTTCTCCTTATTAAATCGAATTGTTGATTTGTGGTTGTTCGACTTAGTAATTATTTTTGAGTGGGTTTAATATTAATTCAAGGGTTATGTAATTTGTTTACTAACTTTGCTTTTTATGATCAAGGTGCGAGGAGGCTAAACATAGTCCTAGTGCAATCACCAGGACTAGTTTAACTTCACTATCAAGTCGTAAAAAGATCAATGTCAGTATGGGAAGTAGTTGGGGACTAAGCCCTTACTACTATCTAGGCAATAGGTTGAGCGCAAGTTGTGGTGCGGCATTCGCCTGACCTAACATCGCTGCTGCTGATTGCTGTAAGATTTGGTTACGTACTAGTATCGAACTTTCAGAAGCTACGTCTACATCTTGTACACGCGATCTAGCTGATGAGTTGTTCTCTACTGCAATATTCAAGTAATCCATTTTGGATTCTAGTGAATTTTGCATCGCACCTAAATACGATCTCATACGAGATACATTGCTGATCATAGTATCTATGTTTGCAATAGTACCTGTTGCTGCTGAAGTTGTACCTGCTGCGTTCGCTACTGTTGCACTTGCTAGACGCAAGTTATTGAGTTGAATAGCACCTTCACCAATACTTCCTGCAGTAGTAGTGGTTACCGCGATATTTATACCAGTAGCTGTTGTACCTGAAGCAAAGTTCAAAGTTGTAGTTTGACCGTTATCAGATCCTGTTTGCAGAGTAATGTTCGCTGCACCACCTAGTAAACTAATACCGTTGAATTGAACTTGACCAGCAGCATCAGAAATCACTCTGACACGTTCATTGATCTCTCTTTGCATAGCGTCAATCTCATTTGCGGAGTTAGTTCCATTCGCTGCTTGTACCATCAACTCACGAATTCTTTGTAAGTTGTCCTGAGCGATAGATAGACCGCCCTCTGCAGTTTGTAACAATGAGATACCGTCTGCTGAGTTTTGTTTTGCTTTTTCTAAACCTCTTATTGTGGAAGTTAATTTCTGACTGATACTTAGACCCGCCGCATCATCTCCCGCTCTATTAATTCTATAACCTGTAGATAGTTTTTCAACTGATCTTTGAAGGTCTTGAGTATTTGATCCTAAAGCTCTTTGAGCAAATAAGCTTTGTGTGTTTGTGTTAACCATTAGTGGCATAGTATGTTCTCCTTTTGTTTTGACTTGATTCTATTTACACTGACAAAAGTACATATCGGCCAAACTACCTAGATTCTTTAGCCTAAAAACAAAAAAATCTCAACTTTTTGTTCTAGACCTAAAAATCTAGGTATTGGTTAATGTTTGATTAAGTTAAAAATGAAACATATCGCTAGCTTAGCTAGCGATATGTTTAGTCCCACCCAATGAAAATTATGGTAGTAAGTTTAGCGCTATCTGCGGCGTAGCATTAGCCTGACCCAACATCGCTGCTGCTGATTGCTGCAAGATTTGGTTTCTAACTAATGTAGAGCTCTCAGATGCAACATCAACGTCCTGTACACGTGATCTTGCTGCTGAAATATTCTCTTCTGCATTTCCTAGATAATCAAGTTTTGATTCTAGTGAGTTTTGCATCGCACCTAGATATGATCTCATACGTGAAACGTTATTGATCATAGTGTCGATGTTAGCGATAGTACCTGTAGCCGCTGAAGTTGTACCAGCTGCGTTAGCTACTGTTGCATTCGCTAGACGCAAGTTATTGAGCTGAATAGCACCTTCACCAATACTACCTGCAGTAGTAGTGTTTACCGAAATATTTATCCCTGTAGCTGTAGTACCTGAAGCAAAGTTCAAGGTTGTAGTTTGACCGTTATCAGCACCTGTTTGTAAAGTAATGTTCGCAGCACCACCAAGTAAACTGATTCCGTTAAACTGCACCTGTCCTGCTGCATCCGAAATCACTCTAACACGT
>JAJTHA010000014.1 GCA_021299565.1 Candidatus Caenarcanales bacterium | reverse complement strand
GCAGTTGGACTGGTCCAAGAACCAAGTCCTACAGCATCACTAACAAGAATTGCATTAGCCGCGGCACCAGTTGTCATTTTAATACCAGTAGATTGTACTGTACCAGCGACTTGTAATTTTTCTACCGGAGTAGCTGTGCCGACACCAACATTGGTAGCAGAAGTATCAACGTAAAGTTGATTAGTGTTAACTGCAAAATCACTAGGACCAGAAAGTGTAACGTTTAGGTTTGTGCCAGCACCTGGTTGCATTGTCATAAAACCAGTGCCAGTAAAGGTTGTAGAAGCCCCATCAAGAGTGATATTGGTATCTGCGATAGATACTGATGTTGAATTGATATCCAATGGCGCAGTAGAATCAACTGTGAGTGTTTTAGATGCTTTAGTAAATATCAAAGCACCGTTACCAGCAAGAACACCAGAATCATTAAACTGGAATTGAGTGTTCGCACCACCAGCAACAGTACCACCAGAGAAGCCAGCAAGTAAATCAAACGAAGCACCAGCATCATCCATAAAGACAAGGTTAGATGTTGTAGAACTTACAAATAATTTACCGAAGTTTGCAGTAGCTACCGGAGCAGAACCTTCTCTAAGAGAAAGATTTCCGTTGACAGTTATTTTTTCATTTGGCGTAGTCCAGCCAAAACCAGTGTTTGTAGCGGAAGTGTCCACATAGAGTTGATTTGTGTTAACCGCGAAATCACCGGCGCCTGAAAGCGTGACGTTGAGATTGTTTCCAGCTGCTGGAGCAAGAGCGATTAATCCAGTGTTTTGAGTAAATGTTGTTGAAGCTCCATCGAGAGTGATATCTGTATCAGCAATCGATACACTTGTTGAATTAATATCTAAAGGTGCATCAGCCGCGATAGCAAGTGTTTTGGATGCTTTAGTAAATATCAAAGCACCGTTACCAGCAAGAACACCAGCATCATTAAACTGGAATTGAGTGTTAGCACCACCAGCGACAGTACCACCCGAGAAGCCAGCAAGCAAATCAAACGAAGCACCAGCGTCATCCATAAATACTAAGTTTGAAGTCGTAGAATTGACGAATAATTTACCGAAGTTTGCAGTGGCAATAGGAGCAGAACCTTCACGAAGAGAAAGGTTACCGTTGATAGTTACTCTTTCGTTTGGAGTAGTCCAACCAAATCCAGTGTTTGTCGCTGATGTATCCACGTACAATTGATTAGTGTTCACCGCAAAATCTCCAGTACCTGAAAGTGTGACGTTTAGGTTTGTGCCAGCACCTGGTAGCATTGTCATAAAACCGGTGCCAGTAAATGTAGTTGAAGCACCATCAAAGGTGATATTAGTATCTACTATCGAAACGTTTGTCGAATTAACATCGAAACTAGTACCAGGATCAAGCGTTAAAGTACCGCTAGTATAATTATCACTAGTATCAGAACGTAAAAATTGAGTTGAATCCAAACTATCTAAATTACTAGCATTACCAATGTTAAGTGCAGTTGGACTTGTCCAAGAACCAAGTCCTACAGCATCACTAACAAGAATTGCATTAGCCGCGGCACCAGTGGTCATTTTAAGACCAGTAGATTGTACTATCCCCGCGACTTGTAATTTTTCTACCGGAGTAGCGGTGCCGATACCAACATTGGTAGCAGAAGTATCAACGTAAAGTTGATTCGTGTTAACTGCAAAATCACCAGTACCAGAAAGCGTTACATTTAGGTTTGTGCCAGCACCTGGTTGCAATGTCATAAAACCAGTGCCAGTAAAGGTTGTAGAAGCACCATCAAGAGTGATATTGGTATCTGCGATAGATACTGTTGTTGAATTGATATCCAATGGCGCAGTAGCATCTACTGTTAGTGTTTTAGATGCTTTAGTAAATATCAAAGCACCGTTACCAGCAAGAACACCAGCATCATTAAACTGGAATTGAGTGTTAGCGCCACCAGCAACAGTACCACCAGAGAAGCCAGCAAGAAGATCAAATTGCGCACCTGCGTCATCCATAAATACTAAGTTTGAAGTTGTCGAATTGACAAATAATTTACCGAAGCCCGCTGCTAGCGCTGGTGCTGTTCTCTCGATTAGAGCAAAATCACCATTAACTTTAAATGTAGTACCAGTAGCTGTTGTAAGTGTCCCAGAAGTGAATTGATCACTAGTATCTGAACGTAAGAATTGACTTGAATCTATAGTGTCAAGAGTATTAGCGTCGGAACCGCCACCACCTGCAAGAAGATCAAACTGTGTACCTGCATCGTCCAAGAACATTAAGTTTGAAGTTGCACCATTGACATATAATTTACCGTAGTTTGCTGTGAAGCCAGGTCTAGTTGTTTCGTTTAGAGACATTCTTCCTTGAACAGTAATTTTTTCATTAGGGTTCGTTAAACCAAAACCAGTATTGGTAGCCGAAGTATCAACATACAATTGATTGGTGTTGACAGCAAAATCTCCAGTCCCTGCTAGGCTTACATTCAGATTGGTTCCCGATCCAGGTACTAATGAAATAAACCCACTACCTTGACTAAAAGTGGTTGAAGCCCCATCAAGAACAATATCAGTATCTGCAATCGAAACGTTTGTAGAGTTAATATCAAATATTGAATTCGTACCGACTCTAAGTGTTCTTGTACCTTTGATAAATATCAAATCGCCATTGCCACTTAATGCACCAGCATCATTAAATTGGAACTGAGTGTTAGCGCCACCTGCGATTCCTATCCCATGCAATGGATTAAGAAGATCATAATTGTTTCCAGAATCATCTAAGAAGTTTAAATTTGAAGTAGTAACATCAACGTATAATTTACCAAAGTTTGTATTTAAACCTGGTGCTGTAGTCTCTCTCAAAGCCAAATTACCATTGACAGTGAGTTTGGTGTTTGGGTTAAGATTGCCTATCCCTACATTGGTAGTGGAAGTATCAGCGTAAATTTGATTATTGTTTACTACAAAATCGCCAGTAGTTGAAAGATTAACGTTGAAATTAGTTCCAGCAAAAGGTCTTGCCGAAATAGCTCCAGCTGTTCCATTAAAAATTGTCGATGCTCCAGTGAAATCAATCACCGTATCAGCAACAGCCAAATTTCCATTAACTCTAAAAATTGTTCCAGCACTTGTAGTGAGTGTCCCAGACGTGAATTGATCACTAGTATCAGAGCGTAAGAATTGAAGCGAGTCTAATCCATCAAGAGTTCCAGCATCAGCACCAGCACCACCGCTAAGAAGATCATACTGTGCACCTGCATCATCCAAGAACATCAAATTAGAAGTTGTACCATTGACATATATTTTGCCGTAATTAGCCGTCAAAGCAGGTCGAGTAGTCTCACGATATGAAGTTCTACCCTCAACTGTAATTT
>JAJTHA010000209.1 GCA_021299565.1 Candidatus Caenarcanales bacterium | reverse complement strand
CAATAACCGCTATATCAAAAATCTCTTGCATAACAGGTAATTATAGCTCTAAAAAATTCTAGCCAAATTAAAAACTAATTGCATATCGTTTTCTGGTTGTATTCCATTTAAAGACTCAATTACAGGCAAGCCCACTGAAAGGTCAGCGATCCATTTATTATCATAAGATGCTCTTAAGCCTGGGCTTAGATAAATAACTGTGCCTCCATGAGCATCATCTTTCAAACCATTATATTCAGTTCTTTCTTGCCAGCGTCCATTCAATTCAAGAACAGCAGCCAAATTAAATTTCTGTGTATGCTTTTCGTCAATATTACAATTGCAATTTTTCAAGCTATAACTTAATCCCATATTAAAGCTAATTTGATCTCCAATTATCAAATCCTGATTGCCTTTGGTTGAAAGCTTATACAAAACACTACTGTCTAAAGAAATTTTTTCACCAAAAATTTTGGTAAATGCCATTCCCATAATTGGATCCCAAGATCCTGAACCTGGTTGATGATCAGCAGGAATCAAATCACCAAAACTATCTCTTTCATTGATTTGTCCGGTTGGCATTTTTATGCCAGCAATAATTGAACTTGCGAATTTTATTTTCTCAAAATCCAGAAACTTATATTTGGCTTGTAATGTCAAATCTCCAAAACCAATAGAATTACCTTCGTCAATAATTTGCCCTAAATCATAACTTTTCAATCCATAAAAATATCCATAAGGATAAACAGCTGTCATCGTAAGGTTTTCAGTCAAACCATAAGAGGCTGCCAGATAATTAAACATTTGAGAGTCCCTATTATGAGCATGAATACCATTGTTTCTAATAGAGTTGACTTGTTTGATATCGAAATCTTCAAAGTTATTAAATCTAATCCCAGAACCAAGGCTAAAAGAATTTTGGGGCATAGTATAAGCTGATGTGGTAATTATCGAGCCACCAAAACCAGTACTAGAACTGCCTAAAGCATCACAGCCACAGACACAAGCATTGACTTCAGATCCAAAAATCAAAAACAATATTATTAAAAAAATGATTTTTTGGATCACCATCTTATTTTAGAACAGATTTCGATTATTTATTTCTGACAATTTGTGCAATAAAACGTACTTCTTCCCTGCTGCTTAATTCTTATAATTGCTTTTTTGCAGTTCTTGCATGCTTGTCCTTCTCTGTCATAGACAAGGAAACTATGTTGAAAATAACCACTATCACCACTTAGATGTTTGAAGTCTTTGAGAGTAGATCCGCCTGCTTTCAGAGCGGCTTTCAAGGTTTTTATTATTGCTTTTCTTAAATTTTCAATCTCAAATTCTTTTAATGAAGAAGCTTGTCTTAGAGGACTAATTTTGCTTTCAAAGAGAGATTCTGAAGCATAAATATTTCCAACTCCCACGACAAGATTAGCATCCATAATTGCAAGTTTTATTGATTTAGATTTATTGCTAAAAATCTCTTTTAAATTAGCCTTTGTAAATTTTGACTCTAATGGCTCGATTCCAAGATTTTTGATTAATTTATGATTATCTAAATCTCCAGATTGACAAATATCGATTAAACCAAATTTCCTTACATCATTATAAGTCAATCTCTGACCAGACTTGAAAGTCAAAATCACATGATCATGTTTATAGGATTTGCCATCCAAAAGCAGTCTTCCCGTCATACCCAGATGAATAATGAGAGTCAATGCATTTGAAAAATCAAGTAATAAATATTTACTGCGTCTTCTTATAGAAATTATTTTGTGATCAACTAAAGCTTTTAGCTCTTTTGTTGGGACCTTAAATCTCAATTTGGGATTTAAAACTTCGACTGCGGAAAGAGTTTGATCGAGGAGGTTTTGCTCTAGTGCTTTTTTTATTGTTTCAACTTCTGGGAGCTCTGGCACAAAGAAAATATTATCAGGTAATTTATTGACAAAACCCTATAGCATAGCTATAATGTTTGCATGAAAAAATTACTATGGTTATTAGTTCTCTTTATCTGTGCCAATGCGGCATTTGCTCATGAGGGTCATGATCATGATCCAGTCGCTGCACTATTTGAACAGAAAGGTAGTAAATATGAAATATCAGCAGGCGATCATCATATTGGACATTTTGTAATTAAATCAGTTCGCAAAAACCGTAAAGGAGCAATTGTCAGAATAGATCAAACTTTTCACTCGGGTGATGTTGATGAGTTTAAAACAGTTACTGCTGACTATTACAAAGACGGGATTTTAGCTTACAAATTTGTTGGTGATGCGGATACGTACATCGTACTAATTGACTTTAGAAATATCAGTGAAGGTACTAATAGCGGCGTAAGATTTGCTTATACTACTGAAACCAGTAAAAGAACTAGCACTAATGAGAACATTATCGTAGAAAAATCGCTAGAATAGTTCTGGTGGCTGAGAAATTAACTATTGGAAAACTTGCAGAAAAAGCTGGAGTGAATCTACAGACTATTAGATATTATGAAAGCTTAGGTTTGCTTCCTGAGCCCAATAGAACTGAATCTAACTATAGAGACTATGATATTTCCTATCTTGAGCATATACTCTTTATAAAGAATTCTCAAGAACTGGGTTTCAAGCTTGAAGAGATTAAAGAACTAGTTGATTTGAAATTTAATAAAAAAGCGATTGGCTTAGATGTAAAGAAAATTATCAAAAGAAAAATTCTTGAGCTCGATACCGAGATATCCAAACTAAGCTTAATTAAAGAAGATCTAGAAAAACTTGATCAATCATGCAATGGCAAGATGAAAACTTCGTGTTGTCCGATTATGGAAAAAATTTCTCGTAAATAATGGCGGGTAGGGCAAGTCGTGGGAGTCCACGATGCATCAGTTAAGATGGATTGCCACGCCGCTTCGCGGCTCGCAATGACTTTAAACTACACATTTATGATTGAGGTAGCTGAATTACGAAAAAGTGGTGGGTAGGGCTATCTGGAATTGCGACAGCAATTCCATTTAAAAAACAACCAGCGGCAGCAAAGCTGCTTAGGGTTTGAACTCGCTCTATCATTCATACTTATATAAAAATAAATATACATCGCAAGATGTGTATTTATTTTTATCAAAAAGTGGTGGGTAGGGCTGGGTTCGAACCAGCGTACACTTGCGTGAACAGATTTACAGTCTGTCTCCTTTAGCCGCTCGGACACCTACCCACGGGCTAACAAAACAATAATATCTCTTTTGACTTAAAAGAGTGGATAAACTAAAGACAAATATAATCTTTTATTTGTATTTACTGTCGATATTCTTTTCCAAATTTTCTAGATACTGAGCATATTTTTGCCAAGAATCAATGGATTTAGAGTTTAATGGTTCTTTGACTTGCAGGCAACTAGCTGTCTTAGCACCATTATTAGTTTTGTAAAAATTCAAGTAGCTATCATTCATCTCAAAACCACAAAAATCCAAAAACTTAACAAGGTTATTTTCGGGCTCAGAGATGAAACTCTCATAATCAAATCTATATATTGAATCAGGCATTTTTTCTTCATAAAAATCCATCATACTCATATAGGCATTGTAATAAACCGCAAGCTCAGTCAAATTATAGACATAAGGAACTTCTCCAGAAAAGTAATGCTTATAGCACGACCAGCAAGTATCCATTGGGTTTCTCTTAGCATGAATGATGATTGCATTAGGAAACATCAATTTGATAATTGGAATAAAGCGAAAATTAGCCAGCATCTTATCAACAAAAAATTTCTTCTTGCTAATATCTATATTTTTTCTTTTTGCTTTTGCTAAAACGCTTTGCTTATAGGTCATCGCCAAATTTTCAATTTGATCCAATGTCATATCAGCAAAAATATTCAAGTTATTATCAACATCAAAATTCACCTCTCTAAAAAGAGTTCCTATTGATTGATTCAAATCATTTATTTCCCCTAAACCGCAAACATCATCTCTTGTAGCGAGTATCTGTTCTATTAACGTTGAGCCTGAGCGCGGCATACCAACTATAAAAATAGGGACGAAATCATTTGAAGTACCTTTTTCGATACTATTGAAAGTAATCTTGTACTTTTCAAACAAGAGATTAGCTAAATTTGAAAATGATTTATGAATATAATTTGCATTAAAAACGTATTGCTTGCGTTTTATATCATTGGCTTTACGGTAATTAATAAAAGCATTTTCGGGATCTTTAAATTTGTCATAAATAAAAGCTCTGGCAAAATAAAGATACATTTGCTCAATATTAGACAAATTTTCAATATCAATTGCTTCAAGGTGTTTTAAAGTTTGACTTTTATCAATTTGTTTATCTATTTGAAGCCAGTTGTAATAGGCTATTGATAAATTTGGCTTCAAATCAATTGCTGTTTTATATTGTTCTATAGCTTCAGGATATTTTGATTGCTCTTTTAATAAACTTGCGTAATTATTGTGCAAAGCAGGTCTATCAGGAAATTTATAAATCATTTGCTGATAATATTTTTCTGCACTAGCATAATCTTCGAGCAATGAACTTACTTTAGCTAATTCATTCAAGACTAACAAATCATCAGTTGATCTTTCCTGCAAAACGCCCAATATCTCTCTTGCTTTCAGAAGATCCTGATCACCAGTAGTTTCTGCAAGAGCAATTAAGGTTTTTGCTTTTTCTAAAATTATTCCTGAATCTTTAGATGCTTTCAACGCAATATCAAAAAAAGAAAGAGCATCATTAAATCTACCTTGCTGTCTAAAACATATGGCGAGAAGCTTTAAGGCATCAGTATTTATTTCATTTTGTAATATTTGCTTACAGAGTTTTTGAGCTTGCTCTAAATTACCCTGAGAATGCTGCAATTGCGCTTGTTGCAATAGTTCAGACATATGCTACTCGATAAACATATCTTCATCACTATTACCCATAATAATGATTTCACCGGCTTGTTCAAGTGATCTGACAATCCCGACTATCTTTGTCTGCACTTCTGATACGTCCTTCATTAGTACTGGCCCCATCATTTCTATATCATCGCGCATCAATTTAGCTGCTTTTTCAGACATATTTCTAAAGAAAATTTCTCTAATATTTTCATTAGCTCCTTTAAGCGCTAATGAAAGATCTCTTGAATCAACGTCACGAAGAAGTCTTTGGATAGACTTATCATCAAGTCTAATAATATCTTCAAATACAAACATCAAGTTTCTTATATCAGTTGCAAGCACTTGATCAACGCCTTCAAGATCTTCAAGAATTCTTTTCTCAGTGTTTCTATCAACTCTATTGAGGATTTCGGCAAGAGCTTCAACGCCACTCGCAGTAGTTTGAACTTCACCTTGAGACATAACACCAGCAAAGCGTCTTTCTAAAATACGCTCAACCACTGATAAAATCTCGGGATTAGTTCTATCCATACGAGCCAGTCTTAGAGCGATATCCGAACGAATATTTTCAGGTAAATTTTGTAAGACTTGCGCCGCTTTTTCTATTTTTAAATGCGACAATAATAAAGTTATAACTTGTGGGTGCTCATGTTGAATAGTTGTAGAGATTTGCTCTGCATCAACTATACGCAAAAATTCAAAAGGCACTCTTTGAATAGTATTAGTCATCTTATCGATAATTTCATTGGCACCATCTTGACCGTATGCTTCAACTAGCATCGTTTCAGCAAGATCAAGTCCGCCACTTGCAACACCTTTTTGAATTTGTAGAGCATCATACATTTCATTTAGTAAAATTTCCTGATCTGATTCACTTAAAGTACCAACCATAGATATTTCTTTGGCAAGAGCAATAACCTCGTGATCATCATCAAAGCTTCTCAACACTCCTGCTGCAGCGTCTTGATCCATAAGCACTAATAGTGCCGCGACTTTCATTCGCTTAGACCAGCTTTTAATTGAGGTTTGTGTTTTTGCCATGACCTTAATTAATTAAGCCCTCACCAATTGGGCTAGCTCTCCAGCATTTGAATTAATTTAATTGGGCTAAATACATCATTTGATCTATTATATTTATATGAGCTCGGATTTTGAAACACCTTCTTATATATCTAAAATCGCAAAAGTAAAAGAAGTAGTTAATAGTGAGACGACAAACGGTCAAGAACAAGTAGTTAAATTAGAAATTTACAACCCAAAAAGCACCAATGATGAGGTCTATATCACCAATGTAATTCCTGCGAACCAAGCTTTTGCAATTCTTGCAAAGAAAGATCACAAATATATTGTCACTATTGATAATGAATCAAATCAAGTTTATATTTCTGATTATTACAGAGAACCTACAGTTATTGGTTTAATTATAATTTTTATCATAACTGTAATTGCCATAGGCAGATCAAAAGGCGTGAAGGCCTTATTATCACTAGCTTTAACAGGGCTTGGAGTAGTTTATATTTTCATTCCGGCTATCAAAAATCACTGGGAACCTATTCCCATCGCTATTTTAGTTTCTGCTTTTGCTACTTTGGTTACGATGATTTTAATTGCTGGTTTCAACAAGAAATCTCTTGCTGCAACTTTAGGTACTGTCGGGGGAGTGACCATCGCAGGTTTTTTAGGAATTATCGCAACCAAAATCGCTCCACTGAGTGGGCTTGCTAGTCAAGAAGCCCAAATACTTCTTGCAAACCAAACTGAGACTTATGATTTTCAGGGAATACTTGCTGCCGGTGTTTTAATTTCTAGTTTGGGTGCAGCAATGGACGTAGCGATATCTATTGCAAGTGCTACTCAAGAAATTCATGAAACCGACCTGAATCAAAGTTCACGAGCACTTTTTCAACATGCAATGAATGTTGGGAAAGACATCATGGGAACCATGATAAATACTCTTATTCTGGCTTATGCCGGATCTTCGGTGCCACTATTTTTGATTCTTTATAACCAGAGTCAGGTGAGGTTTTTGAATTTGGAAATTATTGCAACCGAGTTAATATCCGCTACTGCTGGGAGCATTGGTTTAATTCTTGCGATTCCTATTACTGCTGCTATTTCAGTATTTTTGTTGAAAAAATTAAAACCAAAGGATATGCTAACATCTTGATAAATGGTTGATTTACTCGACACCAGCGAAAGCATAAAAACCGTATATTTAGTAAGACACGGAGAAACAACTGCCACTCAAAAAGGTCGCATTTGCGGCAACTCAGATGTTCCATTAACAGATGATGGTCTTTACCAAGCGGAAATTTTGGGTTCATGGTTTTCTGAATTAAAAATCGATTCTATATTCGCTAGTCCCCTCAATAGAACTATTCAAACAGCAGATACAATTGCAAGAGCAGTTAAAATGCCAACTTACTTCAAACACAGCGGTTTAACAGAAAAAAAAGAAGGTGACTGGGAAGGTAAAACTTACTGGCAAGTAAGAGACGAGAATCCTAGATTATGGGAACGCTGGTCACAAGATCCTATCTATTTCGCTCCGCCAAATGGTGAGAGCGTTTCAGAATACATTGCAAGAGTATCTCGGGCGCTAAATGATATTTTCAAAAACTATCAATGCGGCAATAAAATCATTTTGGTTACTCATTCAGGCTTTATTCGTGCAGCGATTATGAATGCTCTCAATATACCTGTAGAGAATTTTTTCAGAATAGATATTCCAACCGCCTCAGTCAGTCGTATAGACTGGTCAGAGAATTTTGCTACTCTCAAGTATTCAGGCTTAATTCTAGAAAGCTACAGCTACGCTGCTGCTTAATATCGAACTGCTGCATTACGACTCACCATTAAGTCTTGAAATTATAGTTTAAAGTCACTGCGAGCTGCGAAGCAGCGTGGCAGTCCAGTTTAAGCAGTTAGCTCTGGATCGCCACGATTTGCTTCGCAAATCTAGCGATGACTTTATAGTTATAAATTTGGCTTATGGTAGGCAGTTAGACCACTGCAGCTTCTCTAGCAAGTTGCCTTAAAGTAAACTGTAAAATCCCGCCATTACGATAGTATTCTATCTCAATCGGAGTCTGCAAGAGTATTCTTGCTGGTACTTTTACAGTTGATCCATCAACTTTTGTTGCAACTATAGTAATTGTTTGATAAGGCTCAAGATTATCATCAAGAGTTTCTAATGCAAAACTCTCTGCACCTGTTAAACCATTATCCTCAATAACTCTAGATTTAATTTCTACAGGCAAGATACCCATGCCAATTAAATTTGAACGGTGGATTCTTTCAAATGATTCTGCCATAACAGCTTTAACATTAAGTAGCATTTGTCCTTTGGCTGCCCAATCTCTAGAACTACCATTACCAAATAATTTTCCAGCAAAAACAACTGTACCAACATTAGCGGCTTTGTATTTCATAGCAGCTTCAAATACAGTCATCTCAAGACCTGAGTTATCTCCAAAATATTTAGTCACTGGACCAGAAGAACCTGGTACAAGCAAGTTTGCAAGGCGAATATTTGCAAAAGTACCGCGAGTCATAACTCTATCGTTACCTCTTCTAGAACCGTAGCTATTGAAATCAACATCAGCTACACCTTGCTCTCTGAGATACTTTGCGGCATCAGAGCTTTTCGCGATATTACCAGCTGGGGATATATGATCAGTTGTAATTGAGTCACCCAAATTCAACAAAACTTTTGCTCCAGTTATTGATTTAATAGAACCAGAGTTTAAACCAAAACCATCAAAATATGGAGGTTTTTGGATATAAGTATTTTTTGAATCCCAGTTATATAATTCACCCGTACCAGAATCGATACTGTTCCACAACTTAGTGCCTTGCGAAACCTTATCGTAGATTGACTTATACATTTCCGCTGTCATCACTTTAGCAATAACTTCTCTGATTTCATCTTTTGTTGGCATGATATCAGAGAGCATTACTCCATTCTGAATAGGCTCATTATTAGGATCCCAATTCATGTTGCCTTTAATTGCCATCGCAACAACCAAAGGAGGTGACATCAAGAAATTGGCTTTGATGCTTGGATGAATTCTTCCATCAAAATTTCTATTACCCGAAAGTACACTAGCAAAAACCTTATCAGGACTAGCTTTTACTGCAGCTTCACCAGCTTGAGACAAAGGTCCCGAATTACCAATACAAGTTGTGCAGCCATAACCAACTATATTAAATCCTAATTTAGCCAATGGCTCCAAAAGACCAGCTCTCTCGAGATACTCACGAACTGCTTGTGAACCAGGCGCTAAAGATGTTTTTATTCTAGAATCAACTGTTAAACCTTTTTCAACTGCTTTTTTTGCAAGCAGTCCAGCACCAATTATTACAGCCGGGTTTGAGGTATTAGTACAGCTTGTAATGGCTGCGATCAAAACATCACCATGATTAGTTGGCGCATCTTGGAGTTCAAGACCATGTTCTTTACTCGATCTTTTGCAAGCTTCTGCAAATTTATTTTTGAGGTCATAAAAATCAACTCTATCTTGTGGTCTACGTGGTCCAGCGATTGAGGCTTTGATTTCAGCCAAATTGATTTCATAGACTTTAATGAAAGTCTCGTCGTCTCTTTCAAGTCCCCATACGCCTTGTGCCTTGAAATATTTTTCTACCGTAGTGACCTCGGATTCTGTTCTACCAGTACGTTTCAAGTAGGATAAAACTTCTTCATCGACAGGAAACATACCAACTGTAGCACCGTATTCTGGGCACATATTAGAAACCGTTGCTCTTTCTTCAAGAGTAAGAGATTTACATCCTGGACCATAAAACTCAACAAGTTTTCCTATGACATTTATTTTTCTTAAAAACTCTGTGACATAAAGAGCAAGATCAGTTGCAGTAACTGTTATATCAAGTGCACCAGTTAGTTTCACTCCAATCACTTCTGGAGTTGGCATGGTGACTGGTTGACCTAGCATCGCAGCTTCAGCTTCTAGTCCACCTACCCCGAAGCCAAATATACCAAGACCATCTATCATGGTTGTATGTGAGTCTGTACCCACAAGAGTATCAAACATCAATTCACCATTGCGTTCTAGTACTACCTTAGCTAAATACTCCATATTAACTTGGTGAATAATCCCAAAACCAGGCGGCACTATTCTAGTGTGATCAAAAGCTTGCTGAGCCCATTTCAAGAATTTAAATCTTTCTATGTTTCTATCAAACTCTAATTGCTCATTAAGATCTGCTGAGTTTGATTGTCCAAAATGATCAACTTGCACAGAGTGATCAATAACTAGATCCAAAGGGACAAGGGGATTGATTTTTTTAGGATCAAGACCAACTTCTTTAGCAGCATCTCTCATCGCAGCCAAATCAACAAATAATGGAACACCAGTAAAATCTTGCAAAACTACTCTTGCTGGACAAAAAGGCACTTCACCGTGACCAGGATTTTTAGGATCATAATCAACTAAGTTTTTAATTTCAACTTCACGAATTTTTTTACCGTCAAGATTTCTTAGCATTCCTTCTAAAACAATTTTTAAACTTACGGGTACTTTTGCTAAACTACCGAATTTGGCTTCGGCTTTTTTAAGTGAATAAAACTTTTTTCCATCTAAATTATCTACAAACGCATCTTTATCTACCATACTTTTATTTTATGCCCGAAAATGCCTAATAACAAGCCTTGCAATTGCCCATAGCTGCGTTACGCTCATCCTCGCTATCCTCATTTACAACCAGTAAACTCCGGCTAGCTCGGATTCGCAAGCCTTGCTCTGAACAATTTCAAAGCTTGTTACTTATCCAAGTTAAAAAACATCACGTATTACGGGTTATATTGCTAATGTTAGAATATAGTTATTAGATGCAGGCAAGTGAAACTATAACTAAAAACCTTAGCTTCAGCCAAGCACAGGCTTTTATTAATTTATTGAGCGATTCTGATGAAAGAACAACCAAGCTCTTAGCAAAGCAAATGATGGCTTTTGATGATGCTTCTTTAACGCTACTTGAAAAACTAGCCAACAGTAGTGAAAACGAAACTCTTCTAGACAACTGGTATTACATCAGCAAGATTAGTCTGATTGAAAAATTACAAAACTGGAAACGTGAAGGTGATTTAGAAGAAGGTCTATTTTTAATTGCCCGCATTAAAAATCCAGGACTTGAGATTAATAACTACGACAGAATTATTGATAATTTTACAGAACGTATAAAAAAATCAATAACCATAGAATCCAATCCCGATGAGATAATGGCGGCTATTGGTAAAGTGCTTTTCGAAGAAGAGGGATTTGTCGGAAATCAACTTGATTATTATGATTTGAATAATAATTTCATTCACACCGTAATCGAAAGAAGAGCGGGAAATCCGATTATGCTCTCTTGTTTGTTTTTGATGATTGCAAGAAGACTTGAGCTTGATATCGAAGGAGTAGCGATGCCAGGTCACTTCATAGTCAAATTCAAAAATAAATTTTATGATCCATTTTTTGCTGGTAGGGAAATTTCTCGAGAAGAATGCATTTTGAGAGCGCAAGAACTAAGAGTCTATTGGAGAGAGGATTACCTCAATCCTGTCGACGATAATTTTGTTCTAGCTCGTTGTATCAGAAATCTGATCACTATTTACAAGAAGCTCAATGATTACGATAGAGCGGCTGATATCAGCTCACTCTTGAAACTAGTTTAATCGTCATTCTGAACCTTGCGTCATCCTGAGCGAAGCGAATAGGCGAAGGCACACATTTTACGAGTGCTCGCCAGTAAAATGTGTTGCCTGAGCCCAGCGGAGCGGTTGCTATTAATTGCGTTACAATTAAAAACTAATTAATAAAGGAGAATAAACAAATATGGTCACAAAATTTTTCGATGAATTCAAAGCATTTTTATCACGAGGCAATGTGGTTGATCTAGCTGTAGCGGTAATTATTGGTGGCGCGTTTCAACCCGTAGTCAGTTCAATGGTAAACGATGTACTCATGCCACCTATTGGTATTGCTCTCGGTAAAGTCAATTTCACCGAGCTTAAGTTTGTAATTCAAGCGGCTGATGCAACTAACAATGTCGCTGAAGTTGCTGTTAAATATGGAATGTTTATCCAAAAAATTATTGATTTCGTGATTATCGGTTTTTGTGTATTTTTACTGGTTAAAGCCTACACAAAGATGCAGAGTATGCGCAAAAAAGAAGAGGCTGCAGCTGCCCCTGCTGCTCCTACAAAGGATCAAGAGCTTTTAACGGAAATTAGAGATTTACTCAAGAAGTAGATTTCTTACTTGCTGCAAGTCTTTATGACCAGTAAGCCATTTCAAGACACAATCTAGACTGGAAGAGATCATAGGTTCTATGATCTCTTTTATTTGCTCTTCTGGAAATCTTTCTAAAACATAATCTCCGCGCTCTTCTCCACCAGGATCAGGTCCTACACCAAGTTTAAGTCGATTAAAATCTTTACGCCCACCAAGTCTATTGATGGTATCTTCAATGCCGTGTTGTCCGCCAGCACCTCTGTCAAAAGCAATTCTTGTCTTGCCCGTATCAAGAGTAACATCATCATGAATGATCATCAAATTAGTCAAATCAAATTTATAAAAATTCATCAATGACAAAACGGCTTTACCCGAATTGTTCATAAAAGTTTGTGGTTTGACTAAAAACAATTTGAACTCGGTATTTGCAGGAAGCAAAACTTGATCTTGCAAAATATCAAATTTGATTTTAATTATTTTAGTTGCAACATGTGAATGAAATTTTCTTTCTGATTTCCACTCTAGACCGGCTTTTTGAGCCAAAGCATCTACTAATTCAAAACCAATATTGTGCCTAGTTCCATCATACTTATCACCAGGATTTCCAAGTCCTATGACAAATTTATCTGTCGACATCTGGCAAAATTACATCCAAAGAAGAAAAGATCGCTACTACGTCTGATACTGGTTGATTAAGAGCAAGCTTAGGTAAATAAGCAGTCGGGAACCAGCTCGGGGAGCGCCATTTGAGCCTGTATGGCACAGTAGTACCATCAGTAATTAAATGCACACCAAGTTCGCCTCTAGGTGATTCAACACACTCATAAGACTCTCCAGCAGGACATTTGAAGCCTGGCAATATTTTTTGTGCTTGTAATTCTTTTGTATCTGCCGCTAATTCACCACTAGGAAGTTTGCGGATCTTGTCGATAGCTTGCAAAATTATTTTGCATGATTCTCTAATCTCCTGAATACGACATTTGTAACGAGCCCAGACATCCCCTTCTGTACGAGTGACTACATTAAAATCAAACTCATTATAAAGCGAATACGGCTTAGAGCGACGCACGTCGTATGCCATACCAGAAGCTCTAATATTTGGTCCTGTCAAACCCCATTCTTTAGCGTCATTAGCCTCAATTACTCCAACGCCTTTAGTACGCGCAATTATAATCGGGTTATTAGTGACAATATCTTCATACTCATCGGTATAGTAAAGAAGCTTGTCTTTAACAAGAGTTTCTAGCTTGGCAAGCCAACCTTCTGGGACATCTTTATGAACGCCACCAATTCTCATGTAGTTAAACATCATGCGCTGACCGGAAATCTCTTCTAAGAGAGAGAGTATAGATTCTCTATCTCTAAAAGCATAAAAAGGAAAACCCATCATTGCCCCAAGATCCAACAAAAATATCCCTAGAGACAATTGGTGTGAGCATATACGGTTAAGCTCTGAAGTTAAAATTCTGAGATATTCAGCTCTCTGAGGGACTTTGAGCCCAGCTGTTTTTTCTACCGCAAGTACATAAGCGTGACTATCCGACATACCAGCAAGGTAATCTACTCTATCAACTAATGCTTGATACTGAACAAAATTTCTATTTTGACCTAACCACTCCATGCCTCTATGTAGATAGCCGATCACTGGTTCGCAATAAGTTATGATTTCACCTTTGGTTTTAATTTTGAGACGTAAAACTCCATGAGTTGACGGATGCTGAGGCCCCATGTTGATTACTAGTTCTTCGGTTTTGAGTCCTGTTCCTACGTCTTGCTCGATAATTGCCATATTTAATAGATTTTATGCTAGTTTTTGGGTCTGAGCAATAGCCCTATTTATTTCATGACCGGCTCCGCTGCGCTCGGATCGCCTAAACTCCACAAATAAATATATACTTATAGCAGTGGCAAACGATCAACTCGACATAATTCTTGCGCCCTATGGCTTTGGTGGCACTGATAACATGGCTCAAGAAGGAGCACATGCTCTTTTTGGAGACGGCGAACTAGTCAAAAGGCTAGGCGCAATTGGTTACGAATGCAACGAAATCCAACCTCCAAGTTTAGGTCCATTTGAGATACAAGAAGAAAGCGGACGCATCAGAAACCTAGAGGCTATTCTGACCATAAATAATTGGCTTAGTGAAAGCATAAAAAACTCTTTATCAAGAAATCATTTCCCCATAATGCTTGGTGGCGATGGCTCACTAGTGCTTGGTACTATTTCAGGTTTAATTGAGTTTTACAGAGATCCTGGTAAGCTAGGTATCATTTGGCTCACTAATCACATGCAAAACAGCTCACCAAGAGTAACTAAGAGCTGGAACGCCAATCGTATGATTTTCACGGCTCTGACTTTTGAGCAAGAAGCGAAGCATGCTGATTTTATTGCTCTAATGAAATTTCGCAGTTTGGGTACACCAATTATTAACAAAAATCAAATCGTACAT
>JAJTHA010000228.1 GCA_021299565.1 Candidatus Caenarcanales bacterium | reverse complement strand
TAAGAAGATCATACTGTGCACCTGCATCATCCAAGAACATCAAATTAGAAGTTGTACCATTGACATATATTTTGCCGTAATTAGCCGTCAAAGCAGGTCGAGTAGTCTCACGATATGAAGTTCTACCCTCAACTGTAATTTTTTCATTTGGTGTTGTCATGCCAAAGCCAGTGTTAGTCGCTGATGTATCCACGTATAATTGATTTGTGTTAACTGCAAAATCTCCAGTGCCTGAAAGGTTAATATTCATGTTTGTACCAGCTCCTGGACTAAAACCAAGAAACCCTGTTCCAGTAAAGCTTGTAGACGCTCCGCTTAGTATGATATTAGTGTCTGCAATATCTAGATCACCATTAACTCTAAAAGTAGTTCCTGTTAGTGTCGCCAAGCTTCCTGTAGTGAATTGATCACTAGTATCAGATCTTAAAAATCTTGTTGAATCTAAATTATCCAAATTATTTGAATTTACTGCATTTAAAGCATTAGTAGCGTTTCCTACAGTTATACTGTTTGGGTTGGTCCATGAACCTTGTCCACCAGCATTTGAAGTCATGATAAAAGTGTTTGAGGCGCCTGTTGCCATTCTGAAACCATCAACGATAGTCGTTGCATTGATATCAACTACTCCTGTTGGATTCATAATGATATTTCCGGTGCTTTGAGTGAAAGTTGTAGAAGCTCCTGTAAGAGCAATATTTGTATCAGCAATAGCCAAATCACCATTAACTCTAAACGTTGTTCCCGTAAGTGTTGTAAGTGTACCGCTAGTATATTGATCACTAGTATTTGATCTCAAGAAATTATCAGAAGTAAAACCATTTAAAGTTAGTGGATTAGCAAAAGAAAGCAAATCATATTGATTTCCTGTGTCATCCAAGAACATTAAGTTTGAAGTAGTTCCATTTACAAAAATCTGTCCATAATTTGCCACTGTCACTGGTGCTGGTCCTTCTTGAAATAAAGTTCTACCATTGAATCTTGTTACTGAATTATCCGTAAACAAAATTGACCCATTAAAAGTTGGATCTTGCAAGTAACCATTATTGATCACCATATTATTCGCGGTACCGTTTGAGCCTGTTCCGGCAGGACCTGCTGGACCGGCTGGTCCCTGTGGACCTGGTCCACCAGGCGCTCCTGGAGAGCCATGCGGACCTTGAGCTCCTAGTTCATTGCGAATTCCATTTTTAGTGAAATATAATTTATTACCATCAAATTCAATAGATCCATTTGGTGGTGTCGTGCTACTAAGTACACCAGGATTTAGTATGATACTTGGAGTTCCATTGAGACTACCGGTGATATGTAACCAAGCTTGAGGATTATTGACTCCTATTCCAAGCTTTCCGGTTCTGTTTGTCGCTCCAGAAAAAACTATATTGCCGCTATTGTTAGTGATATTTACCGCGTCACTATTTGATGATCCGATATTTATTTGAGAGATATCTAGTGTTTCTCCAAAACTTGTGGTAGAAGCCCCTCCACCAGAACTTGGTCTAGATCTGCCTTTGCGTTTAAATCTCAAGCCGAGTTCATCAAAAGGTTTTTTTGGAACGGCTACGCTTACTTTGTAAAATCCGTTTTCACTTTTGTATACTCTTGTGCTTATTTGTCTTTGAGGTCTTGCTTCAAATGTAACTTTTTGCAAGAAATAATCAACTTGGCATTCCCCAAAATTCGTACTGGTACAATTTGCTTCTGGACCTATTTCACTAACTCCTCCGGTGATTTGACTAGTTACATTTGCTGCACTAAGAGTAGTTGTGTAAGTGTTCAGTAAATAATTCGCGGTGTCATATAATTCAATATCAAGTGTTTTCGTTGCTGATTTAAAGAAGCCAGCATTAAAACTTATCACCCTGCTTCCTCTATGACTTCTGGATATTGTTAAATTCTGCGAAGTGATAAAGTCACCAGTTTCTGCATCTTTTAGAATTATTTTGAAACTTGAAATTTGGTCTTTGCTGTTAAATAAAGGGCTAACTTTTACTCTTAATCTGATCTCGTTTGTTTTAGCCAAATCTAGATTCAAACTTTTTTCGTGTATATAAAGTCTCAAACCGCTGTCTACACCAGATACCCAAGCTAAAGGTTTGTATCTTTGAACAACTCTTGTTCTTTGTGGATCAATAGCAGCTCTAGTCCCTGAGGGGATGGCCGTGATTATTATCAAGATTAGTGCTATTATCTTTTTCATCGAGTCGGGTTTGACTATTTCCAGCTAAATCTTTTAGCTGGTTATCTAATAACAACGGTCGACTTAGGACTAAACTTTAATTAACTAAAGTTTATTTTTGTGCTTTCTGGTAGCATAATAAGCACTTAATCGTGGTACTATATATAAAGAAGCCAAATTTGATATGAAGCTTCGAGATTACAGGCAACAGCCTGTATTTTTCTTTTAGGGAGAAAACTTAATAATGTACAAAATCGGCAAAAAACTACTTGAAGCAGCAGAAGAGATAGAAAAACTCAAGAATATACCAAAAGAAACCTTTATTAGAGCAATTTGCGATTCAATTGCAGGTGCATATCGCAAAAAAATGAAATTACTTTCATCGGATTCAATTCACGTGCAATATGATGATGAGTCTGGAGAGATTGGGGTTTTTGTTCCAAAAACAGTTGTCGCAACAGTAAATGACACGGTTAGAGAAATCGGCTTAGATGAAGCAAAAGAATATATTCCTGATGTAGTTGAGGGTGAGATACTTGAACTTGACGTTACGCCAGATGATTTCGTCGAATTCGGAAGAATTGCTGCTACTACTGCTAAGCAAATCATGACGCAAAGAATTCGCGAAGCGGAGAAATTTAATCTTAGAGAAGAATTTAAGTCTAAACAATATACAACCATGGCCGGTTCTATCAAACGTATTGAATATACAGTGAGAGGACAACCAAATGTAGTAGTTGATCTAGGTAGTTTCGATGTTCAAATTCCAATGAGACTACAGTTACAAAAAGAAAACTACAAAGTAGGAAATAGAATTAGAGTTTATATTCAAGAATACAGAGAAGATCGTAAAGTGCCGATGATCATTGGCTCTCACGTACATGAAAATCTAGTAAAAGAACTTTTTGAAATTGAAGTTCCTGAAATTGAAGATCAAACTGTAATTATCAAATCTATTGCGAGAGAAGCAGGTCAGAGAACCAAAATCGCGGTAATGTCTGTTAGTGATGATATAGATCCAGTAGGAGCTTGTATAGGAGCGAGAGGATCTAGAATCCAAAATGTTCTTTCTGAATTACGTAACGAAAAAATAGATATAGTTAGATATTCAGATGATCCTGTTGATTTTATTTCAAATGCTTTATCTCCAGCAGAAGTTATGGAAATCGCTTTGTTTGATGATAAGCAAGGTAGAAGAGCAGTGGTTACTGTAGCTGCTGATCAATTAAGTTTGGCTATAGGCCGAGGCGGACAAAACGTTAGGTTAGCCGCAAAATTAACTGGTTGGAAAATAGATATTAAGGAAGCTGGTTCAGTTAAGGCTGTTGAGCCTGCCGAAGATCCAGAATTAGAGCAATCGGAGGTGCTATCTTAGGCTCTTCTTTGCGTTTTTGTGTTTCTTGTAAAAAGACTTGTGAGAGAAAAGATCTCATAAGGATTTTAAAAGAACATAAGACCGGGGATATAATTGTTTCCCCAAACCGTTTTCAGTTTGGTAGGTCGTTTTATCTTTGCAAATCAGAAGATTGCCTGTCAAAACTAAGTCAAAACAAAAAATATAAAAAACTTTTCGAAATAGGACAACTTACTAAGGAGAAGCTGGCAATATAATATTATTAGCTAGCATTTAAAAAATGATTACAGGCGGAAAAATTAGAATATACGATCTAGCAAGGAGTAAAATTCCTGAAGAGCTTGATGAAAAAATCAAGAAAAAGATTCAAGCAGAGTTGACAAGAGAAATTTTAAAAATCGCCCCAAGCTTCGGACAAATTGTAAAAACGGCATCTAGCTCTATTGATGAAGATGTAATTGCCAAAATTTTTGAAAAAATTGATTTAGATCAAATATTAGAAACAGAAGCTGGTATCACTAATACCAATCCCAGAAAGCCATCTGCTTCAGATGAAGCTCCAAAAAAACAATTAAGAATTGTAAGGAGAATAAAAGCCGTAGAGGAAGAACCAGTAACTCCAATTGAAGAACCTTTAGCAATTGTTGATGAAGCTAGTTCTGATAAATCTGAAGCTAATCAACAAGATGATGAGGATTCCGAAACAATAATCAATATTGATCAAGCAGACTCATCAAATCAACAAGCTGAAGATTTGCAATCTGTTCTTCAAGCAAAGAAAACTAATTACTCTAGAGACTCTGTAGCTTATAGAGATATGAGCAATATCCGCTCTCTTCCTCTTAAACCAGTTTCTTCAATGCCTATCACTAGTACAAACCCAACAGTTAATGTTGATAATCAGCCTTATAGAGTGGCAAGACCAACAATATCTTCTCAAGGTATGGGTCGCAAGAAAAAGAGATCAAATTATGCAGAGGACAATAGACCAAAACCCGTCCGCAAAGCTAGTGCTGATGCAGTTCCTCAAGGACCAAAAGAAATCACTATCACAAAGCCTATGACTGTAAGAG
>JAJTHA010000152.1 GCA_021299565.1 Candidatus Caenarcanales bacterium | reverse complement strand
AATGCATTACTTGCATTCGCAACAGTACCAGTTACTTTAGAACCATCAACAGAATTAATTTTTGCATTAGTAACAGATCTATCAGCAAGATCAGCAGTCACAATAGTAGCGTCTTGGATATGACGAGATAAAACAGAATTATCTGCAAGATTTGATACTGTTCCAGTAATCTGATCAGCAGGAATATCAGTTAAACCAGCAGCCGAACCAACAAATCCAGAAGCAAAAACTCTTCCATCAATTTCAGCATCACCTTTTACTAATAAATCATTTGTTCCATCAATAAAGTTTTTAATTCCACCGCCAACATCTACTAAAGCAGATGGCGTTGCGGTACCTACACCAAAATTACCATTATTATCAACTTGAGCAGCTGGATCTGGCGAACCATCTGGCGCAACAAGTTTGAATACTGTAAGACCAGCTCCACCAGTGAAAGTAACATTTCTCAAAGTGGCTCCATCAATTACACCACGTGTAAAAGTGGAATCAGTAATATTTCCAGAAGCCATATTGTTGGCATTAGTAGCAGTAGTTGCATTCGTCGCATTAGTTGCGTTAACTGCAGTCGCAGCATTCGTTGCGTTAGCGACTGTACCAGCAACTTTTGCTCCATCAATAGAAACTATTTTGACACCAGTAATTGTGTTATCAGCTATATCTGCAGCAACTATAGTGCCGTCTTTAATGTGACGCGATAAAACACTTTCATCAGCTAGATTAGTTGAACCAAGATTTACGTTTCGTAATTCTGCTCCATCAATTACTCCACCAGTGAAAGTTGAATTAGTAATAGTGCCACTAGTCATTCTAGTTGCATTGGTGGCATTAGTTGCGTTAACTGCAGTTGCAGCATTGGTAGCATTAGCTACAGTACCAGTAACTTTTGCTCCATCTAAAGAAACTATTTTGACACCAGTAATTGTGTTATCAGCTATATCTGCAGCAACTATAGTGCCGTCTTTAATATGACGCGATAAAACACTGTCATCAGCAAGATTAGTTGAACCAAGATTTACGTTGCGTAATTCTGCTCCATCAATTACTCCACCAGTGAAAGTTGAATTGGTAATAGTGCCACCAGTCATTCTAGTTGCATTAGTTGCGTTAACTGCAGTAGCAGCATTGGTAGCATTAGCTACAGTACCAGTAACTTTTGCTCCATCTAAAGAAACTATTTTGACACCAGTAATTGTATTATCAGCTATATCTGCAGCCACTATAGTGCCGTCTTTAATATGACGCGATAAAACACTTTCATCAGCAAGATTTGCACTACCTAAAGTAACATTTCTTAGTTCTGCTCCATCTATCACACCACCGGTAAAAGTTGAATTAGTGATAGTACCACTTGACATTCTAGTTGCATTAACAGCGTTAGTAGCGTTAGAAACAGCACCTACAACATTAGCACCAGGGATCTCTGTTAAGCCAGCACCAGAACCAATAAAACTAGCTGCAGAAATCATACCTACATTTGCAGAGCCGGCATAAAGAGTTCCGTTAACTTCAATATCATCTTTCACCAAGATATCATTTACTCCATCAATAGAATATTTATTTCCACCACCAACATCAACTAAAGCATTTGGTGTTGAAGTACCAACTCCAAAATTACCATTATTATCGACAATAGCTGCTGGATCTGGTGAACCATCTGGAGCAACCAGTTTAAAGACCTTTAAACCACCAGTAATTGCGCTTGGAGGAATGTTTTTAAGTTTAGAACCATCTCCATTAAAAACAGCTCCAGACAAAGCAATGATGTCACCTTTAGCAATGACTGTACCAAATTTATTGATGTAAACGTGCTCTCTAACTGCTGTTGCAGTTCTAAACTCTTCATCAACTACAGACCAACCTTCAAACTGTTCTAGAGGAATAGTTGTTGAATAAGCTTCGATATTAAATCTATAAGATTTATTAGGAGTGTCCAAGAAATAAGTAACAAAACCATCTTCATTACCAACTTTAAATATTGGAAATTCTGCGCCAAACGAAGATACGGTCAAAGGATAAATAGCAAAACAATCTCCTGGTTTTGGTGGATTTTTACCACCATCCGCTACATCAATTGGAACACATTCAAGCATTAATCCACCTTTAATAGAAGGATCAAAACTGGTATAACCAGATGAAATCAAACCTATTGAACCACCATCAGCATCAGCATAGTTTGTACCCTTGATAACTAAAGTAGGTAAAGCCGTCCAAGCTGAAAAAGGAATTTTTGTCTTGATTTTCCAACCACTTGAAGGAGCAAAAGGATTTACATTTGATGAATTAAAATTTGTTTGAAGATTAATATGTAAGCCTTGACCCAAGTGCATAACAAGATTTGGCGGAATAGTTGTATGTCCAGCATCATTGACATACAAAGCAGGATTAGGCATACCATCTGGAGCAACTAACTTACTAGTTGTGGTATTAATATCACCTTCTAAAGTTATATTTCTCAAAATAGAACCATCTATAACTCCCCCTGTAAATGTCGAATCGCTAATTGCAGTATTACCAGAAATTGTTCCACCAGTAAATATTGAATCAGAGATTAATGTTTTACCAGAAATTTTTCCACCAGTCATATTAAGAGCATTTGTTGCTGTTTGTGCAGTTGTAGCAGTTTGTGCTGTAGTTGCTGTCTGTGCTGTAGTTGCTGTTTGTGCAGTTACAGCATTTGTTGCGTTTGCTACTACACCTGTAACTTTTGAACCATCTACAGAATCAATTTTTGCATTAGTAATAGATCTATCTGCAAGATCAGCAGTTATGATAGTTCCATCTTTGATATGACGAGATAAAACCGATTCGTCAGCAAGATTTATATCACCAATAGTCACATTTTTCAAAGTTGCTCCATCAATAGTTCCACCTGTAAATGTTGAATTATTAATTGTGCCACCTGTCATATTAGTTGCATTAGTTGCATTCAAGGCGTTTGCAACTGTTCCAGTTACTTTTGTACCTTCTAGACTTTGAATTTTGCCAGTCGTTACTGCATTATCTGCAAGATCAGCAGTTACAATAGTTCCGTCTTTGATATGACGAGATAAAACAGATTCATCAGCAAGATTAATATTGCCAATATTGACATCTACCAAAGTTGCTCCAGTAATGGTTCCACCTGTAAATGTAGAATTATTAATTGTGCCACCTGTCATATTAGTTGCATTAGTAGCGTTTGCTACTACACCTGTAACTTTTGAACCATCTACAGAATCAATTTTTGCATTAGTAACTGATCTATCTGCAAGATCAGCAGTTACGATAGTACCGTCTTTGATATGACGAGATAAAACTGATTCATCAGCAAGATTTATATTGCCAATATTGACATCTACTAAAGTTGCTCCAGTAATGGTTCCACCTGTAAATGTAGAATTATTAATTGTGCCACCTGTCATATTAGTTGCATTAGTTGCATTAGTGACAGTGCCCGTAACATTAGCTCCTAAAAGATTTGTAAGACCAGAACCATCTCCGATAAATCTAGTTGCTTTTACATTGCCAGCTACGTCTAATTTTTCACTAGCATTATTTACACCCATTCCAATATTACTGGCAGGATTAATCACTAAAGCATTAGATGAATTTTGATAGTTGTGCATAGTAAATGATCCGACTGTAGGAAAATTAGACAATAAACCAAAAGTATAATCTCCAGCATCCGCAAAACGAATCGCTGATTGATCTCCATCATCTGTAGTATTCAAATGCAACTCAGCATCACCGGGAACAGAAATAATCAAATCACCTGTAGCGCCAGGATCAGCGTGAGTCATTATCACCCTGCCTGAGTTTTCTACATAAACAGCTGGATCTGGACTACCATCTGGTGCTTTTAAAGAACTTGGTTTGTAATTAGGATCTACTGGTACATTACCAACAATTGAAGCAGCTGGAATATTTGTTAAACCAGCACCGCTTCCACTAAAAGTTCCGCCAACAAACTGACTAGCATACATTTTTCCGTTTGCCTCAACATCACCTTTCACAAGTAAATCATCTTGTCCATCAACAAAGCTTTTCGTAGCTCCGCCAACATCAACAAGAGCTGATGGAGTTGTTGTGCCTACACCAAATTTGCCATCATTATCTACTGACGCTGCTGGATTAGGAGAACCATCTGGAGATACCAAAACAGATACAGCTCCGCCACCAGCACCCTGAGCAGTTAAATCATACTCACTACCAGCAGTATTCAAGTAATAAATTTTGCCGTCATCTTTTGCAAATAATTTGCCAAAATTTGGATCAACACCAGGTTTAGCAAGATTAGTCAAAGGCGACAATGCCATAGCACCAGCAACAGTTAATCTCTCAGGAGCTTCTGAAGTACCTATAGCAAGTGATGCACCAAAAGCATCTTTAGGACCAATAGTAGGGATTATATTTATAGCTTCATTGAAACTAATTTTATATCCAGGCGCACCAATATCAATAAGATTTCTATTATTGAAAGAAGACATTGACAATAGTTTTTTATTTGCAGTTGAAAGATAAATGCTTTCAGGTGCAAAACTAATACCAGTTCCTTTTTCACCTTTGTACCAAATTGAGTCTTTGACTATTGTTGAACCATCAACAAGGATACTACCATTGATAGTCAGACGTGTATCCGGTCTCATCAACTCATCGTCATAACCATAAATAAAATAGTTATTCGGCGAATATCGATTGTAAAATCTCTTTTTCCAATCTGGTGGTCCAGCTTTTACTGCTTGCACAGCAAAAAGCATCAATGTTACTAATACTATTATTTTTCTATTCATCGCCAAACCTCTTATAATGATCTACTCACTTCTATCCATAATGCGTCATCGGCATCGTACATTAGCATCAAGGTTGAACCTGATTCTAGTACCATGCTATTTCCGCCATTAAGGACGACTCCATCTCCATGCTCAATAGTTATAGTGTTTGTATCACTAGTACCTTTGAGTAATAAAATTTGTCCATCTGCACCTGCACCGATTTGTGGATTAGCAGTGATATTCACCGCTCCAGCATTACCGGCAACTTTCATAATTGCTTTGCTGACAGTAATACCAGCTAACCCAACCAAGACAACAGAAGCAGTTGGAGTAAACGCTACTGTGCCATTTACTTCAAAATCTGCACCAGGATTAGATGTTTTGATACCAACTCTAGAGCTTGATGCATCAGTAAAGAATAATGCGTTATGCGCTTGACCTTCAACTCTAAAATCAGAATCCAAACCTTGCTCATTAATAACCACATAACCAGTTGAACCCAGAATTATATCTGCCGCAGCTTGAGTCGTTCCACCAACAATAATGTTTTCAGCACCCGCATTATCAGCAGGATGCAAATCATTGCCAGTATCTGTCCATTCTGTAGGGGCTGCTTGCCAACTAGCGTTGCCAACTGCATCAGAAGTAAGAACTAATCCTGTTGAACCACCTGGAATCAATATTGATCCATTGATTTTTAAAATAGAATTATTAGTTACAAGAATATTTCCATTTAGAACTGCATCTTCCATGCTCGCTCCATTTACGAAATACAGTGTCGATCCATTTAAATAATTATTGTTATAAAAGTTAGTGTTACTAATATAACTATTATTGATATAAGTACGATTTACTACACCATTAGAATAGTAAGTATTGTTGATAAATGAATTATTGATATTCGTATGATTAATTCTTCCATTTGATGAATAACTGTTATTGATATAAGAGTTATAAATACTAGAGTTGTATTGGCTTACATTATTAACAGTGCCATTTGCTCTAGCGACACCTGTTAAGCCTGAGCCATCACCAACAAAAGTACCTCTAAATATTCCACCATTGAAAACCTGTCCGGCAAACAATCTTGCATGATACTCATCAGCAGTAACTTTGCCATTTATGAAAACATCGCCTAAAATAGTTCCACCATTAAACACCAATGTAGAACCATTGTGAAGATATAAAGATGTTCCATTGTAATAGTTTGTTATGCTGCCATCGTAATAATTAAACGTGCTTCCATTATAAATATTGAAAACTGTTCCATTATCAACCAAAACATTTCCATTGATATAATTGAAGTAAGTATTCAATACTGTGCCATTGTAAAAATACGAATTATAAATGCTAGAAAAATATTGACTAAGATAGTTAGTAACACCATTATTTATAGTCACATTATTAACAGCTCCATTCGCTCTAGCGACCCCTGTTAAGCCTGAGCCATCACCAACAAAAGTACCTCTAAAGATTCCACCATTGAAAACTTGTCCAGCAAAGAGTCTTGCGTGATATTCATCAGCTGTAACTTTTCCGTTTATAAAGACGTCACCTAAGATAGTTCCTCCATCAAAAACCAATGTCGAACCATTATGGAATATCAATGATGTTCCATTATAATAATTACTTATACTGCCATCGTAGTAATTAAACGTGCTTCCATTATAAATATTGAAAACTGTTCCATTATCAACTAAAACATCACCATTCCTGAAAGTGAAAAAGCTATTGTAAACTCTACCATCAACAATATTTATATGATTAACTGTTCCATTAGAACCAGCTCCAGCAGGTCCTTGAGGTCCTGTTGGTCCCTGAGGTCCAGTTGGTCCTGCGGGTCCTACTGGTCCTTGCGGTCCAGGTGAGCCATTAGCACCTTGAGGTCCCTGAGCACCAAGTTCAGCTCTAGTACTACCTTTTGTAAAATATAATTTGCTTCCATCATACTCAAGAGCACCATCAATTGGGGTCGCTGTTAATGAACCAGGATTCATGATGAAACTTGGCACTGTAGTAGTACCAGCTTTTAGATGTAAAACCGCAAGAGGACTAGCAACACCAATGCCTAATCTAGCATCATCAGTTAAAAACAAATTGTTCGCAACAGTATTAGATCCTGTACCTGAGCCAATTTGAAGTACATCATTCACATCATCATAAATAAAATTCGCATAGTCTGTAATGGCATTGCCAAGTCTGATTCTGGAGATATCCAAAGTCTCACCAAAACCTGATGTAGTTCCACCAGAGCCACTTCCTGAGCCGCTACCAGAACCGCTTCCCGAGCCACTACCAGAACCATTTCCCGAGCCACTGCCAGAACCACTTCCGGAACCACTTCCATCACCAGATCCAGCGCCTCTTCTGCTACGCATTTTTCTGCCTAGAAATTTAAATTGTGATCTAGGTACTGGGATAGTTACTTTATAAAGCCCATCTTCACCTTTTACGATTCTTGTACTAACTTGTCTTTGAGGCTTAGCTTCAAAAGTTACTCTTTGAAAGAAATAATCTAATTGACATTCATTAAATGAAAGCCCTTCACACTGAGCGTTTCCGACATTAACACCATCAGCACCAAGTATTTGGCTATCAAGATTGATCGCAGAAACTTGTGTGGTATAAGTATTGATTAAGTTACCAGCAGTATCAGTTAAATCAAACTCCAAAGTTTTTGTTGGTGTTGTAAAATGACCAATATCAACGCTAACAACTCTACTATTTTTGTAACCCTGAGAAACAGTTAGAACTTGGCTTGCTATAAATTTTCTCTTTGAATCAGAACCAACATCGTAGACATTAATTCTAAAACTACTAACTCTAGCTACACTGTTATAAAGATCTGCTACTTTTACTCTTAATCTGATGTTTTGAGTTCTCGATAAATCGATGTTAAGACTTTTGTTGTTAATAAATAAAGTTAATGAATTATTATTGCCTGATAAAAATACAGTTGGGACGTATCTATCAAATCTTTTGCTACTAGAACTACTCGTAGTGTTTTGAGTGCTTGGGCTAGTTTTACCTGGGGCATAAGGCACAATGGCCATTGCTTCCAGACTAAAACTTATCATTACAAGCGATAGCAATATCTTTCGCACCAATTTATTAAAACTAAAAGCACCCATTTTTTTCTCCCAAACAAAAGGACTAGATAATAATCCTTATCGGTAATATGCCCTAGGCTGTTTAACCTATAACTTATTATGTATATTAGATTATTTTAATGTATAGCGGCATTTATCGGGCTATCATATACACTTATGTTAATTAAGCGAGGGCAAGTGGACTTTATCAGTAATAAGGCTGAAGTTTTATCCAAAGAGCTCAACGAGTTTTTAGTTTGGCTAAATGAAAATGTCATGCCATTAAAAGACAACAAGACAATTGCGGATTTTAAAGTTCCTGAAAAACACAGATCAGCATTAAATTTACTTTCCCTAGACCCCAACGGCAAAAAAATTATAGAAGCAGAAGTGCCAGAACTTTTAGATCAAGAAATAGAAAAAATATATGAAAGGCTTCATAGTAAATTCAAAGCAAGTATACAAAACTATGTTCATAAAAAACCAGAAGAACTCAAAACATCAACAGATCGTAGACCTGGTTTTACCCTGACCAGAGATATTTTAAGAGAATTAGGACTGGATTCGATAATTACAGAGGAGATGAAACCAGGACGTTATCGCAAACAACTATCAGATATATTTGGAGTAAACCAGACTGAGAAATTTATAGAATTAGTCTTTAGTGAGAATTATAATAGTGGAACAACACAAAGAAACTTATCACTATTATTATTTAATTTGATTGAGGAATCTAGAAGAGTAATGATTAGTAGTATTCTGCCAAGAGACAAGCAAAAATTCTTTGCTCTAGATGTTGAAAATTCTAGATTGAGAGATAATAAAATTGATCATATAATTTCTAGACAAAAAGAAAGCTTAATGGAAATTAGCAAAATGCTTTTAGCAGTAGTAAAAAAAGAAGCTAAGAAATAGTCTCCTCATCTCAAATACTTGATCTCAGTCTCCAAAGGAGCTTTCTTGAAATATTTCTTGTAAAATTTTTCCCAACCAAGAGCTTTGATATCTCTTAAATTAGCCTTAACAGTTTCAGCCCAAAGATATTTACCAGCAGAATTTTTTGCTTCTAGTTTATTACCATAAAAATCATCAACAAGAATTCCAACAAAATCATCTGAGTTTTCGACATTATATTCAGCATTATCAATCAATACTCTTGTGCCATAAGCAGGTGGGTATTTGTCACAACTAGTACAAGGTACAAAAGGTTTGATATTGCGATTGCCAGCGAGCCTTTGCACTCCTCTTTTAAATAATCCATCATTAAGTGCTTTGAAAAAAGATTTAATGGGTTTTGAATTTGGGTAATGAAGTTTATTTCTGTGATTTGGGTATGTTTCAAAATCATCGTTATAGTCTTGAACACAATCCTCTCTACTAATAATTCTAGTGAAATATTTGTCCATCCCTGAATCTTGCAGTATATCTTCTGCATAACTACGACTGTTTAATGTAAACAAATATATATCAAAACCCTCTTGTTTAGTGAATTTCAATAGTTCAACAGCACCAGGTCTAACAATATACTCTCTTCCGGTTTTGGTTTTTCTTACTTCGAAACCTAGTTTTTTGGCATCATCAACATGTTTATCCAAAAGTTTGTCAGACTCAATGAGAGTTTCATCCAGATCATAAGAAATAACGGTATCAATTTTTGCGAGAACTGGAAGTGCAAGAAAAATCAAACAAAAAACAAACTTAATTAACTTCATACAGCTACTATGTTAACAATTTTATTGGGCACTATAATGATTTTTTGAATTTTTAAATTATCCAATTTAGCTTTTATCTTTGGGTGTTCAAGAGCTAGTTTCTCAACTGTCGCATTATCCAGATCTTTAGCAGCTTCGATAACATCGATTTTCTTGCCTTTGATTTGAACAACCAAATTCACTAGATTTGTTTCTATATACTCTGGCACAAAAACTGGCCAAGACTCCAAGTGCACTGAAGAATTACTATTGATGTAATCCTGCCAAAGCTCTTCTGCTAAATGCGGAGTAAATGGTGCGATGACTTTTATAAAACCAAAAAGCGCATGCGAAGATACCAACAAATCTTCCTCATCAAAATCCCTAGAGTTCACATACTTATACATAGCATTGATAAACTCTGACATACGAGCGATTGATGTATTAAATCCATTTCTCTCTGGGCTTAGGTCATCAGTAATGGCTTTTAGAGCTTTGTGATATTCACGCAAGATAGTTTTATTCTCTTCTTTGAGATTGGCGAAATCAAAACTTTGATCCAAATATTTTTTATTGAGTTTATCACCAAAAACTTCATAGAAAAGTCTCCAGATTCTTCCAATAAATCTATATTGCCCTTGAGCACCTTCATCTACCCACTCAACTTCTGCTTCAACTGGAGCAGCAAACAAAATAAATAATCTTGCTGCATCGGCGCCATAAGTATCAAAAAATTCATTTGTCCCTACAACATTGCCTTTGGATTTGGACATTTTGGTAATTTTGCCTTCTTTTTCTGAATACTTTACTACCATTCCTTGCGACAACAATCTTACAAAGGGTTCTGAAAAATCAAGCATATCGCAATCTCTCAGAGCTTTTGTAAAAAACCTAGAATACAATAAATGCAAAATCGCATGCTCTATGCCACCAACATACTGATCAACAGGAAAAACATTGGATTTGTCAAATGGCTTGTCTAAATTAAGAGCATCTGGGTAACGTAAAAAATACCAAGATGAACAAATAAAAGTATCCATAGTATCGGTTATACGCTTAGCTTGAGATCCATCAGCAAGGGTTACGGTGTACCAATCTTTTTTGTTGGCTAATACCGAGCCACCTTCTGCTTTTGCCTTAGCAAAATCAACATCAGTTGGGAGCAAGACTGGGAGCTGATCAAATGATACAGGAACCAAATCACCATTGTCTTTTTCAAGAAGAGGAATTGGACAACCCCAATATCTTTGACGACTGATAAGCCAATCTCTAAGACGATATTTAGTAACCGATCTCGCGAAAGATTTTTGAGCGCCAAAATCTACAATTTGTTTTTTGGCAGTTTCATTATCAACACCATCAAATTGAGCACTATTAACCAAAACTCCTTCAGCGGTATACGCAGAAGCATTCAAATCATGATCATTAGATGATTTTATAACTTCTTTAATTGGCAAATTAAAAGTTTTGGCAAATTCAAAATCTCTTTGGTCATGAGCAGGGACCGCCATAACAGCGCCAGTACCATAATCCACAAGTGCATAATCTGCAATCCAAACAGGAATTTTTTCTTGAGTATAAGGATTAATACAATAAGCTCCAGTGAAACAACCTGTTTTGCTTTTGCCTTCTGCTGTTCTTTCGATCTCTGTTTTGGAGCTTGATTCAACAATATACTTTTCGATGGCATTTTTTTGTTCTGAAATAGTGATTTCCTTAACAAGTTTATGCTCTGGTGCAAGCACCATATAAGTGACACCCATAATGGTATCTGGACGTGTAGTATAAACCGTAATTTTTCTATCAGAATCAACTAACTGAAAATCAATTTCCGCTCCTGTAGATTTTCCTATCCAGTTGCGCTGCATGATTTTGACGCTTTCCGGCCAGTGTTCGAGTTTGTCTAAATCTGTTAAGAGCTCTTCTGCGTAAGCGGTGATTTTCATGAACCACTGTTTCATCATGCGCTTATTTACTGGCGTAGATGTGTGTCTCCAACACATGCCATCTTCTACTTGCTCATTAGCTAGCACAGTATTACATTCAGGACACCAATTGACAGGTGCTTCTTTTTGATAGACCAAACCTTTTTCATACATCTTAAGAAAAAGATACTGAGTCCATTTGTAGTATTCAGGATTACAAGAAATCACTTCACGTGACCAGTCGTAACTAGTACCCATGCGCTTGAGCTGCTCATCTCGCATATAACGAATATTTTCCTGAGTCCAAGTCGCTGGATGAATATTACGTTCTATGGCAGCGTTTTCAGCTGGTAAACCAAAAGCATCAAAGCCCATTGGATTGAGGACATTAAAACCTTGCATACGCTTGTGTCTTGAGATCACATCTGAAACTGTATAAACTCGCATATGTCCCATGTGCAAATTTCCTGATGGATAAGGGAACATCACCAATGAATAAAATCTTTTAGCGGTATTTGTTGGATCGAACTTGTATAAATTCTGTTCTTCCCATTGCTTTTGCCATTTGGCTTCTATCTCTTTGGGGTTATAGTTTTTTGCTTGAGTTTGAGTCATCTGTGCATACACTATTTTACTTTAATTTTGGCTTAGATTTATAAAGAGAAACAATATAATCAGCGAAATAACTAATATCATCATTGATTTGTGATTGTTCTAAAGCATTGAAATAATTAGCTTTTTCATAATTCGGAATAGTTAGCCAACGGTATCTATCATTGACAAAGGCAAGATTCATCAAAAATCTAGAAATTCTACCGTTACCATCACTATGTGGATGAACTCCTACATAGAAGAAATGCAAAAATATTCCAAGTGCAAAACCATTTTTGATATCTCTAGAAGCATCAAAAATTGCATCTATCATGTATGGAACTTTTTCATGACTAGGCGGCACATAGTTAGCACCATTAATAGAGACCATGTGCTTTCTAAATATATCTTGAGCTTGTATGATTTTAGCGTTTAAACTAGGTTTCCATAATTCTTCATACAGCTTTCTTGCTAAATTTTCATTGATAGTAAATTTTGATTCTAATATCTTTTCAATAAACCTAACCACATTCATAAAACCTTTTGCAGCTAGTTGATTGCGCAGATCATCAGGGAAATTCTGTTTTGAACTTGGATGAGAATTCAGATACTCTAATAATGATCGAGTAACTGTATATCCCTCAATAGTCAAACTATGATAAGCATCATCAACTACAATTTCGTGAATATCATCAGCTTGCATTCTTGTTTTAAGGCGAGTTAATTTGGATAAAGATGCAAGCTGTTCTATTGCCTTGGACATAGAAATATCAAAACGATTCAGATACGCTGGTCTTTCTATAATATCTAAATTAATCACTTGCTTAAAAGGATTTGGGATGGTGATCTTGACCCCAGAGCTTTTAAGTAGATTTTCTAGCTCAAACTTTAAAGTAAAATCATCATGCTGCCTTAAGGCACCAATCAACCTTGCAAGAAGAACTGGATTACTATTATTGGCAAAAAAATCAACTATAAATTTTTCATCTCTATCAGAGCTTTTTATAAGAGAACTAAGCTCTTCTTTATAACGAATATAATCATTAATAGTTGCATTGACCAAGATATATTCAGGCTTAAGCACTTTAAACTCTTGCCCCAAAACTTTTTTAAGCTCCAGGGGTTTAGATTTATAATTTGGATCAAATGTAGCAATCACAACAAATCCACCAACTAAATTAATAGCTCTGTTTGATTTAGCTTTGGTCGCTATTGTGACTTGATTAGATACCAAACTGAAATTATCAAAACTAAGTTTATAAGAATAATCTCCCGTAAAATACCAGTCTTTATTAAAGACCTGATCCAAAAATTGAATAATAATATGCCAAAAATTATTTTTGAATACTTGTACTTCATCATCAAATTGCGGCTTCAGGTAAATATATTGCTTATTTAATTCGGCAATGAGTTTTTCTTGCAATAAGATTTTGTAATACTTTTGGGGGATATCTTCTTTAGCAAAGACCACTTGTGACTTAGCGATCTTGCTTTCAAGCCATTTCTTTGATTTTTGGGTTAGATCATTTATAGTAGACAATAATACCATTATACAATAAATAGTAATATTGGTATATATTTCTTAGTAGATAAGGTATATGTTTCTTAGTAGTTAGTAAACTTGAGTCACTGATTCTACTATATCAGGCACTTCAGCAAGTAGAGCTCTCTCAACTCCCATTTTCATAGTCATCAAAGAACTAGGACAAGTACCACAGGCACCAACCATGCGCAAACGAGCATCTTTATTGATGATGTCAACGAGTTCGATATTACCGCCATCAGCTACCAATGCTGGTCTGATTTTATTCAAGACAGTTTCAATTCTAGCTCTCACATCGCCATCTTCCAAATTAGTTTCCGGGATCTCAGGCTTGTTAGCTTCAGCCCAATCTTTAATATCAGCTAAAGATGTTTTGATAACGTCTTTGATATCCAAATGAATATCTTTCCAATTAATCTCTTCGCTTTTATCAACCGTGACAAAATTATTCATGATAAAAACTTTGCGAATACCATTTACAGCAAAAAGTTTTTCGGCCAATTTGTTAGAAACATTTTTAGCTTCGTCAACTGTCAAATAGCTAAGCGAATTTGAATAAGGATATATGACTTCACTACAAATAAATTTTAGTGAGTTTGGGTTGGGCGTGTATTCCGCTCTAACACTGATTTCTGCTATGGTCATGATTTGATTATAGCAAAGCAGAGAGTTAATTACTTAGCATAAGCCAAATCTATAACTATAAGGTCATCGCGAGATTTGCGTAGCAAATCGTGGCGATCCAGAGCTAGAGGTAAAATGGACTGCCACGCCGCTTCGCGTCTCGCAGTGACTTAAAACTTGTAAATTTTTATAACGCAGCTATGGGCGATTTCTGGCGAGTTTAGTACTGCGGGAAACGCGCATCAGACAAATCAGAATCATCATCATAACCCTGACCAGCAGTCTCATCAAACTCTTCAAACTCTGCAGATTCTTCATCATCTAAATCATCTTCAAAGTCCAAATCATCATCACTAGCATAATCATTAGCGCCAATATCTTCGCTGTCGTCTCTTTCGAGTGAACTAGTTTTATTAGAATTTTTCCCAGGATTCTTTTTCATAGCTTCTTCTTTTTTTTGTACTACATTTCCTAACAATTGATCAAGATCTTCGTCATCTTGCAAATCCAGATCTAAATCAACATATTCCCCAAAATTGCTTTCTATATTCTCCAATTCTTCATCACTTGGCTCAGCTGCGATAAATGGTTTTGGCGATTTTAAAACAATGGGTATTGCGGATTCATCTAAGATTGGCTCAGAAGTCTCCAGTTGCTCAATATCTTGAACTGGATAGCCTAAATATCTAGCAAAAACGAGTTTTAGAGCTTCAATTTGACTAGTAAAACTAGCATCCAAACGCCCTCCCTGAGTGTTAATAATGCAAGAACCAGGGTCGACTTTATTGTCCTGCAAAAAGACCAGACGAATATCAGGATCAATCATTTTGGACAAAACTTTATTTAAATAATCCGCATTATGCAGATCTTTTTCATTTAAATAAATTTGCATTAAGCCTTTGCTTGAAGCAACTTTATTGGCAGAACGTATTAATTGCTCTTGAATAATTTCTGGATTTTGAGAAAGCTCATAATTGAGAATTTGCTTAGCCATATCAAAAGCGATACTGACAATTTGAGGCTTCAGCTCTTCAAAAATTTCATAAGTTTTGTGATTAAAACTACTTAGCATCGCAACCACATCTGCGATATAAAAATCTATTTTGCTCTCTGCTTCTTTAAATGCACTCGCTTTTTCTTTTTCAATTTGTTGATAAAGGTTTTGTCTTTCTTTTTCTAAATCTTCTTTGGATTTATGAGCTTCTTCTTTCGCTTGACTAGCTTCTATTTTTGCAGCTTGAATAATTTGAGCGGCTTCTTGCTTCGCTGTTTCTAGCATTTGCTGTAGCTCAAGACCAACATGTCTTCTTTTATCCTCGAGTTCTCTTTCTGTCTGCTGGAGGAGGACTGAGGCTTGCTCTTGAACTAGATCTCTTGCTTCATTGAGATGTTCATAGCTTGGTCGACTAGGTTTTTCATTAATAAAGTTTTGAATCTGATCTTGCATCGGATCAATAGTGGAGCTTTCTAATTGTCGTCTTTTGATTAAAGCCACTTCACCACTTCCTACACACTAGACTCAAATGCTATCTCATCTATTATTTTTGCAATTGCATGACTAAAATTAGGTCTTATTTTTCTTTTGCCTAATCTATATTCAATGTATTCGCAAACTTTTGGCCTTTCACTGTAAAGATACTGTGATGATTTTTTTACCTTAGATTCATTTCTAACAGATTCAATTATTCTAAAAAACTCGGGCCAGCTTCTTGCAAAATAATCCCAATCCTCTTGACTCAAAGTCTCTTCAATACTGAGATCCACATCGCTTATTCTTTGCACCAAAGGCAAAGGCAATTGCTCAAAAACAGATTTTTGAGTGTTTGGAGGTAATGATCTTAAGATCAAAGCAAGAGATTTAAGTTTTGTATTTAAATCCATTACGCATTATCCTCATCCAACCAAACTTGAATTTTCTTAGCCAAAATATCCGGCTGTTTATTTGCGACCGATTGAAAATTATTTAGTAAATTATCAAACTGTTTATCATCATCTGTACCAGCAGTTAGAGCAGGGTTTTCTTGAAATTCAAAATTCGACTGAGCATTAGATGATTTAGGAGCACCACTATTAGTTTGGCTCATCATCTCTCTCAATAGTTCTTCTTGCTGAGCAAGCGCCTGTCCTTCACCATAATCTTCATAGCTTCTAGAATTATTGTCAGGATAGTCATTCATCACTTCATCAAATTCATTCGATAGATTTGGATCAACTTCTGGTGCGTAGTTTTTGTTGGAAGCAGCGCTCAAGAAATTCAAACTGATAACAGCGACCAATAATAGTCCTAGCAAAATAGCAACTATAGAAAATATTTTGGAGATCACGCTCCAAGTACCACCTTGGAAAAATTTATTAACCGAACCGAAAAAGTTGGATGATTGGGAACTACTTGAAGACGAACTTGCTTGCTCGTGCATATCAACAACAGTAATTTTCACTTTATCTGGAGTTGCCTGAGGACCTATAATCGCCGCAACGCTCTCTCTAAGTTGTTGTATTGAAACAGTTGCTGGAACGCCTTTATCTACAGCAAGAGCGACAGTTACATCTGTGATGCGCCCTGGCAAATAAGTTACGTTTTTTTGTTCATAACTAGGAAGCATAGTTTCACTAGAAGACTGTGAATCATAATTCTTGCCGCTATTGCTTGCAGCAGGACCAGCAGACTCTGAACCACTACTTGAATTTAATTTCTCTGAACCTGTTTGTCTTGAGCCTACAGCACCTTCAGAATAAATAGTTTGCAATTGTTCAACTTTTTCTCTACTTACTGAAGCGCTTACGCTTACTTTATAATCACTTGAACCAATTACTGCATCCAAATATTTAGCAATGCGTTTTTCGATAACAGAATTTATTTTT
>JAJTHA010000125.1 GCA_021299565.1 Candidatus Caenarcanales bacterium | reverse complement strand
GCCAATATATTTCATATAAAATCTAGTATGAATTTACAAAGTTCACAATCAGCACTAAAGTCCAAATTGGCTCAGTTGTTAGGCTCTTCAAACGAGATCATCACTGTAGATCTTGCTGTTCAAGCTTGGAATATTTCAAGAGAGCAAGCAAGATGGTTTCTTTATAGTTTTTGTAAACAAGGTTGGCTATCTCGCATTAAGCGAGGTTACTATGTGCCAGTAGATTTAGCGTCAAATTTAAAAGCTCCACCATTAGAGCACCCTTGGGCTGTTGCGGCTCAGCTTTGGGAGCCTTGTTGCATAGGTGGCTGGACAGCTTGTGAATATTGGGATTTTACAGAACAGATTTTTAATACAGTATTCATACTCACAACTAAACAACAACCAAAAAAAGAATACGAGCTAAATGGAACTAAATATCTTTTAAATACAATACAAGAATCTATGATGTTCGGCACTAAAACCGTTTGGCAGGGACAAAGTAAAGTGCAAATCTCTGATCCTAGCAAAACAATGATAGATATGTTTTATAAGCCAGCTTATGGTGCTGGTATTAGACAAGTGATTGAATTCTATAAAAACTATTTGAACTCCAAACATAAAAATATAGATCTCCTCGTTGAATATGCTCTAAAATTCAATAAGGGAGTGATTTTTAAGCGACTAGGTTTTATTACCGAAAATTTTTTTCCACAAGAAAAAGCTATTATCGAAGTTGCTCTTAAAAATCTAAGTGCAGGATATTCAAGTTTAGATATTGATCTCGCTAAAGATCGATTAGTAAGTAAATGGAGATTGTGGATTTCCAATAGTTGGGCTAAGGATATATCACTGTGATAAATAAAATTGAAATTAGTGATTCTTCGGCAAAGCTAGGATTAAGTCTGGATGTTATTGAAAAGGACTATGTACTTGGTTGGATTATTGCAGCTATCAATCAAGATAGCGAGTTAAAAAATTGTTGGATATTCAAAGGCGGTACTTGTCTTAAAAAGTGTTTTTTTGAAAATTATAGATTTTCGGAAGATCTAGATTTTACTCTTACAAATAAAGATCATATGAATACACCGTTTCTTGAAGAAAAATTCAAAGCTATTGCTGAATGGGTTTATGAAAATAGCGGAATAGACTTGCCGTTAGAAAATATAAATTTCAAAGAGCGTGAAACTATACGCAATACTATATCAATCAAAGGTAAAGTTGCTTACCATGGACCGATTCATAGACTTGGTAGTTTACCAAGGATTAAGTTGGATCTTACTACCGATGAAGCTTTGATAAGCAAACCGATTCAATCTATCGTTTATCATTCTTACACAGACTTTCAAAAAGATTTATTTTACATTCAATCATATTCTTACGCAGAAATTTTTGCGGAGAAGCTAAGAGCCACTATCGAAAGGTCTTTGCCACGTGATTTATACGATGTAGTAGAAATTTACAAAAGAAAAGAATTACTACCGAATTCATCAAAAGTTCTAAAAATATTAACTCAAAAATGTGATTTTAAAGGTGTTGGATTACCTACTAAAGATTTGATGAGGGACACTGATAAAAAGACTGAGATTAGAAGTGCATGGGAGAATATGCTTAAACATCAGCTGAAAGATCTACCTTCAATTAATATTTACCTGCAAGAATATGAAGATATCATATATTGGCTACATATCTAAAAAATATCAATTTTCCTCGTGTCATACTGAGCGTAGCGAAGTATCTCATTAATTATTCACCGAAAGAGATTCTTCACTTCGTTCAGAATGACAGTACTGGGAATGCTTCGCAGAGTTTTGTCCATTTTGTCCGGACACGGTGCCCTTGTTTGAGTTAAATTTTAACTATGAATACTAAAGCAGATCCTAATTCACTTGAAGCCAAAGTTAAGCACTGGGTAAATGGATTTTTACATAGTCCTGCTGCTTATGATGGTAAGAGTGCAGACGATATTATTAGAGCAGATATAAAAGAATCCAAAGATATCTTCAAAAGAGAACTACCTAAAAGAAAAGCAATCGACTCAATAAAAATCTTTAGAACTAAAGATGAACTAGATTTGAAATATTGGTTTGTCGAGAAGCCGAATAACAATCAAGTCAAAATACTAGTTCATGGCTCCGGCGCTAATTTTGCAAAAGCCGCTAGAGCAGTGAGTTTGCTAGATCGCGGATTTAACGTAGCTATGATTAGCTATCGTGGTCACTCTGAGAATCCCGGTAAAGCCGATCAGAAAACCATTATTCACGATGTGATGGGTACGATTTTGGAGATTATGAATAATGGTTATCAAGCAGAGAATGTTTATTTGGAGGGAAGTTCTTTGGGCACTTCTGTGCTAGCTCATAGTCTCAAAAAATACTCGACCGTAATAATTCAAATGTTTCTCTACAAATCATCAATGGTGAAGGACATAGATTAGACCTGAATCAGTATGGGCTTTTTTAGCCTGGAGCCAATTATTCTTCAAAGCAATTCTGCAAACTTCACAACCACTTATTCTTTTTAAACGCCAAAAGCATAACAGCGACTACCACAACCATTATCAGCCAAACGATTGGGTAGCCAAGATGGCTTTCTAGTTCTGGCATATATTTAAAATTCATTCCATAAACACCTACTATAAAAGTTATAGGCATGAAAATTGCCGAGAATACAGTCAAAACTTTCATGATCTCATTCATCTTATTGTTCATGACAGATCTATAAGTCTCAAACATGCTCAAACAAATCTCTCGAAGTATATCAAGCGAATCCAATATTTGAATCAAATGATCTTGAAGATCTTTGAAAAACACCACAGTCTCAGCCTGCAGTAAATTAGACTCTTCTTTCATTATCAAAGTAGTCATCTCCTTGAAAGGCAGTGCGTAACGCCTGATTAACAAAGCTTCTTGTTTGAGATTTTGCAATTCTTTCATTGCACTTAAACTATTCTCAGAATTAATTTGCTCTTCAAGTAAAATTAGCTTTTCATTAATCGAATCAATCACCAAGAAATAATTATCAGCAATCGCATCTAACAATGAATACATTAAATAATCAGCCCCCATCCTACGAACTCTTCCCTTATTGGATTCTAGACGTTTGCGGATAACATTAAACACATCTCCATCAAATTCCTGAAAGCTAATTAAAAAATTTGCTCCCAAAATAAAACTGACTTGTTCTTGAATTATTTCCTCAGAACTATTTAAATAAATCATTCTGACAACCAAATAAATATAATTATCCCAATCTTCAAATTTGGGTCTTTGATGCGTATGAGTAATGTCTTCTAGAATCAATGGATGAATTTCAAGCGTCTCACCAATGGTTTTCACCAAATGTAAATCCTTCAAAGTTTCTATATCAATCCACTCAACAGAAAAATTAGAACCGTTTTTGATAGATTCTAATTTTTCTATTAGTTGTTGTTGATCACTTAAAATATTTTTTGTGTAATTATTTTGGTCATAACTTATGTTATTGACTAATACCGTTAGGTCTTGATCATTTTGCAAAGACTCTGGTAGAGAACCTGGAGGTTTGCCAATGCTCGAAAGATTCCTGACAAAAGCTTTTGATTTTCTAGTCATACTATTTAGATTCTAACAGTGCTAAATCAAATATCATATCTCCGAGCTTCATTATTGATACAATTAAGTAAAACAAAGGAATAAATTATGAAATTTTCAATGAGAGCAATTTGCTTTTTGATATTGCTATTCAATTACATATCAATGACTAATAGTGTAACGCGAGCGGCAACAGCAGCCGAGATAGACGTTGGTGTTGATGGGGCATTGGCAAGTCTCTACAATACCGTAAAGGATGGTCAGAGACTGGCATCAAGCGCTAAAGCGATTTTAGTCTTTCCAAACGTCTATAAAGCTGGAGTATTTTTTCTTGGTGGTGAATATGGTGAAGGATCTTTAAGAACCAGAGGACGTACCGTAGATTATTACAGCACCGCTTCTGGTGCTTTTGGCTGGCAGCTTGGAGCGCAGAAAAAATCAATAATTATTTTGTTTATGCAAGATGATGTATTGAAAAATTTTCTTGTTAGCCCTAATTGGAAAATTGGTGTTGATGCTTCTGTGGCAGTTTTAACTGTCGGTGCAGACGGGTCTATTGATTCTGAAAAGCTCAATCAACCAATTATTGCATTTGTCATAGACCAAAAAGGACTGATGTACAACCTTACTTTAGAAGGCACAAAAGTTACGAAAATCAAGAAATAAATTATTAGACCGATGTTGAAATCTGAATTATAGATTTCAACTCTGGTCTATTTTTGATAGGAGATATTTACTAAATGTTCTCTATTATCATCTATCAATGGGATACCTTTATCTTCTGGAATAATCTGACCATCTAGCTCTATGACCTTGACTTTATTACCAGTGCTATTTACATTCGTTACCGATACTATATATTTTGCAGAGCCGTGTTTGTATTTAACAGTAAAACCCTTCCAATCATCCGGTATACAAGGATTGATCCACAATGTATTTTCTGTAACTGTCAATCCCAAAATCCATTCTATCCCTGTTCTATAGATCCATGCAGCAGAGCCTGTGTACCAGCTCCAACCACCTCTACCAACATGTGGAGGTTCAGAATAAATATCAGCAGCCACGACATAAGGTTCAATTTTGTATTTGTAAACTCCGGCACGGGTATTTGTATGATTGATAGGATTTAGCATGCTAAAAAGTTCGTAGGCTTTATTACCATTACCCAACATCGCAAAAGCAATCACAGTCCAGGTCGCAGCATGTGTATATTGACCACCATTCTCTCGAATTCCCGGCAAATAACCTTTGATATAACCAGGATCGTGTTGGGTTTTATCAAAAGGTGGAGTAAAAAGTAAAAGCAAATTATCGCCTGTTTTCACTAAATGTTTTTCAACTGATTCCATGGCTTTAGTGGCTCTGTCTATATCCGCAGCTTTAGAAATCACACTCCAAGACTGGGCAATAGAATCTATTCTACATTCGGCGTTAGAAGCAGAACCCAAAGGGGTACCATCATCAAAATATGCACGCTTATACCATGCGCCATCCCAAGTTTCAGTTTCCAGGGAATGCTTTAGATCTTCAGCATGCTTCAGCCATAGAACAATTGAGTCATCTTTGTAATAATCTTTGACTAAAGCAGAATAATTCACCAAAGTTGCATATAAAAACCAACCCAACCAAACACTCTCCCCATAACCTTTGTGTCCGATCATATTCATGCCATCATTCCAATCACCGCTACCAATCAGCGGCAATCCATGGGCTCCCACTTTCATACTTCTATCCAAAATTCTTTTGCAATGTTCAAGAACAGTGGCAGTTTGTATAGATTTGGTGGGTTCATAATAAGCACTTTCTTCTTCGGATAATAATGAGCGCCCCTCGATGAAAGTAATCTGTTCATCTAATATTTTGTAATCACCAGTATTTTTAATATAGTGATGCAGCGTATAAGGCAGCCACAAACTATCATCAGAACATTTGGTGCGCACACCTTTATTTGATGGAGGATGCCACCAATGCTGTACATCTCCTTCGGGAAACTGTTGGGCACAAGCTTTTAAAATTTGCGCTCTAGTGATCTCAGGATGAGATACAACAAGAGCCATTACATCTTGCAGTTGATCCCGGAAACCATAAGCTCCTCCTGCTTGATAAAAAGCTGTTCGAGCCAAATATCTACAAGTTAGAGTTTGATACAAAGACCATCTATTTAACAAAAAATCGGTTTCTCTATCCGGAGTTTCTACTTCTATCTTACCTAGAGTTGCTTCCCATTGGTTTTTGACATTATCAAGAACAAGATTTAAATCCCTAGATCTATAATTTTTAATTAGATTGATAGCTGATTCTTTATCGTCGCTTTGTCCAAGGAAAAAAGTCAATTCAACACTTTCATTAGCGCTTAATTCAACTAATAGTTTTTGTGCAAAACAGGGGTCCAATCCTGCTCCAAATTTACCACTCAGGGCTTTGCCTTCTATTAACGCTGCTGGTTGTTTTAGATTACCATTGCGCCCGATAAATTCTTTTCTATCAGCAGTAGATGAAACTTGTTTGCCACAAAAATCAATAAAAGTAATGCGTTTACCAAAATCTATACTCCAAGGATTATAAGCAAACATAGCTTTTGTCTCATCGTCAATTTCAGTAATAATATATGGTGCATTAGCGGCACGTGAAGAGCCTAAAACTAATTCTATGTAAGCCAATATGGAAAGTCTTCTTGCTTTATTAGAATGATTCTTTAGATAGAGACGTGAGATTTTAATTGGATCATCATAGCTGACAAATTGGGTCAGTCTACTTTCTATACCGTGAGATAAATGTTCAAAACTGCTGTAACCTTGTCCATGCTTACTAATATAGGTTGTATTCTCACAACGAATAGGCAAGGCTGTTGGTGTCCAAAATTCTTTGCTTTCTTCATCTAATATATAGAATATTTCACTGCTCGGATCTTCTACTGGATCATTCGACCAAGTACTGATTTGATTTTCTCTACTATTTAAAGACCAGCTATAACCTGAGCCAGATTCAGAGACCAAAAAACCAATTTGACTATTAGCTATGATATTGATCCAAGGTGCTGGAGTGTATTGTAGTTTATTCAGAATGATCACGTATTCTTTACCATTATTGGCAAAGCCTCCTAAGCCATTGAAAAATTCAAGAGCTGGTTGATCAAGAGAAACTTTAGATTGACTAATGTTACTAAAGCGATTTTTGTTTTGATAAATTAATTTGCTAATACTTCGCTGGAATGAAATCACTTGATCAGTCAAACTACCATCTTTACAGTAAAGTACAATTCTTGCCGCCGTTTCAAAAAGCTCTTTTTCTGCTTTGCTTAGTAAATCTGCTCTTAAAACAAAAACATTACTTTGCCAACTAGTTTGAACCATGTTTTCAAGAATGATTTGCAGATCTTGAACATAAGAGTTTGCTTTTTCATTGATAATTACTAAATCGAAAAAGAAACGTTTTAGACGTAGATATTCATAAGCATGCAAAAGCTCACTTACTAATCCCACATCTTCAATATTATCGATATGCACCAATAAAATAGGATAATCGCCAGAAATGCTATGAGCCCAAAGTCCTGTGACATTTGCCGAATTCAGTTTGAGATTCTTGCTCGAAGGGCGTGTAACAGAGCTAGAGTAAACTAAATTACTTGCAAGTTGTTGAAATAGATTCGCTTCCACGTCATCAATTGCCAAATGATGCAATTGCGCTTGCGAATAGGTCCAAGCTAAAGACGAAGCGCGTTCGAAGATTGATGGATCATGATATTTGTCAGCTAGTTCAATTATTTCTTCTCGGCTATTTCCAGTCATTGTTGAGAATAAAATATTACGGGTAGCACCAGATGGAATATTAATACGAGTACGTAAACTCACTATAGGATCAAGAACTGGACCAACAGTATTTGATAATGGTTGTCCTTCTATAACTGCGACAGCATCTCTAATCGAATGCCCGCGTCCCAAAAAGCGAGCTCTATCGGTTTCATATTCTATGCCTGCCTTAGTAGTACCTTCAACCGCTATAGTATGAGCCATCCATAAACATTGCTCTTTGGCTGAACGTGGACGGCGACTAGCAATTAAAGTTGAACTTTCTGCCAAGTATTCTGTTTCGACAAATAAATTAGAAAAAGCAGGATGCATAACATCAGTCGCTTGTGGAGCCAAAACCACCTCTCCATAAGAAGTAATTTCAATTTCTTTGGAAAAGATATTAGTATTTTTGATTGAAACACGCCTAATTTCGGCATTTTCTTCAACAGAAACTACGATTTCAAGAGTAGTAATAATGCCATTATCTTCTCGAATAAATTTCGCCTTATCTTCGGTAAAAGTTACTTCATAATCATCTGGTCTTACTGCAGTTGGTTGATAAGTCGCTGACCAAGACTGCTTTGTAGAGGTATCATGTAAAAAAACATAGCTACCATAAATATCACGGGTAGCATCTTCACGCCAGCGGCTCACTGCAGTATCATTGCAAGAACTATAACCCGATCCAGAAGTGCTAATCATTACTGTATAGTGACCGTTAGACAAAAAATGTGTTGTCGGTATAGAAAGATTTGGCAAATTAAAATATCTGATATTGGGTTGAACCAAATCTCTAATATGTGTTTTTTCAGATTGACTTATTTCTGGTTGCTCAACAGCAATACTATGAGGAGTACGTTCTTGAAGTATAAGTTCAGTAGCTTTGATTTTTGGAATATTGTGAAAACGATGTCTCATGATTCCCGGGAAAACAACGTTGGCAAGTGCAATTAGTGACATTCCCTGGTGGTGAGCCATATATGCGTAGACTATTGCAAATTGTTTTTTTTCAGGTAATCTCGTTGCAGTAAAATCCATAGACTCATAAAAGCCATAACTGCCTAGAGCACCCTTTTCTTTTAGTCTTTTGAAATTGTCCAATGCAGATCTTGGATAATACATTGCAGCTAGAGCCGTTGAATATGGTGATATTACAAGGTCTTGAGCAATGCCTCTTTTTAAACCTAAGCCAGGTACTCCAAAGCTTGAATACTGGTATGTAAAATGCAAATCTCTAATATTGTAAGCAGATTCGGATATTCCCCATGGTACATTCTGCTCAGCCCCATATTGTATTTGTTTCTCAATGATTAAGCGACAAGTTTTATCAAGAAGGCTTTCAAGTGGAGTGTACATAATTAGCGAGGGCATTAGATATTCAAACATTGAACCAGACCAGGACAAGAGCGCTGCTCCATTGTGAAGAGGAGTCAAAGTGCGTCCTAATGAAAACCAGTGCTTGACCGGAACTTCACCTTTCGCGATTGCAATAAAACTAGTTACTCTTGCTTCAGAGGCTAACATATCGTAATAAGATGGATCCAGAGAATTATTATCAACATTAAATCCGATAGAAAAAAGTTTGCGAGTTGGATCAAAGAGAAACGAAAAATCCATTTCTTCAAAAAGCTGATTCATGTTTTTCGAGAGCGTCATCAAACGCTGCATTAAAATTTCACAAGCATTTACTGATTCTTTTAAGGCTAGTATTAATCCCAAAAGAGAATTTGAGGGATTTTTTTGTTCGCAGATTAATGACGCTATAACTTCTTTATAAAAGATAGATAGATCAATTAAGCTTAGACCTAAAATTTCAGGGCTATTTAATTTTTCTAATTCATCTATGCTTGCTGCTGAAAGATCAGATGATTTGATTAGATTAAATATTTTGACCCATGGGAGTATTAATTTTAAATCTTTTAATTGACTTTCTATAGTCCAAGCGATTTCTTCTACCCAAAGCAAAATGTCATTATTACTAGTTTTTTCGTGTTCTTGTACAAATGTCTTAGTGATGTCAAGCAAAGTAGTGCAAGCAATTTCCATTGATTGCCATTTTGCCAAATAGCCAGAAGGTGTTCCAGCAATGCTTTTCATAAGCAATTCAAGATGTTCTGTGGCTTCTTGAAGCTCTTCTAAGGTTACAGTGAGCGTACGTTTTTTGTCAGGCACCTTTATTAAAGATTCTCTTAGCAGACTTAAAGTGTCACGTAAACCTTCTGTTTTACTAAGTGAAAGTATAGATGATTGAGCAAATTCTTCACAAGCTTGAGCCGTGACCAATAAATATGCCGCGCAATTCCCGCTATCAACCGAAGAAATATATTGCGGGTGCAATGGCTCTTTCGTGAGTAAATCGTACCAATTATAAAAATGCCCTTTGTATCGTGGTAATTCTTCTAAAACTTCTACGGTGTTCTCTAGTTTAAGCACCATATCCTCAAGACCAAGCCAAGTAAAATCTTTGGCAGAAATTATCGAAAGCAAATATAATCCAAAATTAGTAGGTGAGCTTCGATGTGCAATTGCTGGCACCGGAGTTTCTTGGAAATTATCAGGAGGCAATAAATTATCATATTCGGTGACAAAGCTAGTAAAATATTTCCAAGTCCGTCTTGCGATCAGACGCAATGAATCTATTTCTTCTGAGTTCAAAAGCTCTATGGGATTGGATTTCGGGGGTAAACTTATACAATATGCCACAAGTGGAGAAAACATCCATAAGATGATGAATGGACTAGCAAGTATTTTCACTTCATTATCAATCTTAGACACCAAAATCAATGTTTCAAGCATCATTGCCACACAAACAGAAACTAGATGTTGTCTTAAAAAATAGTTTAGCGAAAGTTTGGATTGGATCTTTTTCTGAGCGGCACTTACCCATTCAAGAAGTTTGCGTTTGCTGATTAATAGCCGATAAATAGTACGCCCAATGGCATCAAGCATATTTACTGCGTAATAAAGTAGTAGTGAAATTTGACACAAAGTTTGCTCAAATCCAATAGACAACTCATAGCTAAGATTTATTCTTGTTTGTTTGAAATTTATTTTTTTTGGATAAATAAGCAAAGTCGAGAAAAAAGATATAAATGATGGAAATGCAAGTCCTAAAAAAACAAAAGTTGTCCAGTATAAATGAGGAGCTTGCGGTAAAAACCAAGCCATTAATAGAGTCAAGATCATTACTGGAGCGCAAGAAGATCTTCTCAGATTATCAATCATTTTCCAGCGTCCTATT
>JAJTHA010000136.1 GCA_021299565.1 Candidatus Caenarcanales bacterium | reverse complement strand
GCTGAGCTACGCCTCCGCGAGAACTTTTGCTCCAATCAATCCTTGCTTTGCAGACAAGTGCTGATCTTTTTTTACGTCGCAGCTAACGCTGCAACGAGGCTGAGCTACGCCTCCGCGAGAACTTTTGCTCCAATCAATCCTTGCTTTGCAGACAAGTGCTGATCTTTTTTTACGTCGCAGCTTACGCTGCAACGAGGCTGAGCTAGCCTCTTGAGTAAATAATTCATTTAATTAAAACTGAACTACTCACTTGCAAAAAACCTTGATAATAAAGACAAAATCAAGCTTTGCGGATAAAATACTAGCATAAGAAATTCACTCTTTAAAGCCAAATCTCTCCAAATGACCAGCAATTTAATCATAAACAAAGATTCCCTAAAAAAATATCTGCTGCTGGCATTAGTGTGTATTAACTTTACACCTTCATTTGCAACTCAGCCCATTAGCCTCAAAATTAGCCATGAGCAGCAAATCAATAACTCGAACTACATAAAAATGCTGCCGGATACCATTATCGATAGCGACCTGACATTAGTAGGTGATGGCTTCTCGGCTCTTTTAACCAAACCAAGCGCCCAAATTCTAAAGGTCCCTCAAGGTACAAGATTAATCGGCACCATTACCCAAATAGTCAAAGCTCGACACCTACAGCAAAGCTCCCGCTTCAAAGCTCATATCTCTCACTTGCTTTTGCCTGATGGCAAACTCGTCAAAGCCTCTATGGATATCAGTTCTAGCGCAGCAATTCAAAAACTACCCGAAATATCAAATTTCAGAAAAACCACTAAATCAATACTCAAAAATTCTGCTCAAACAAGTACAGCCGCACTAGTGGGCGCGGTAGACAGTATTCAATACGCTGGTCTAGGTACAGCAATCGCTACTAGCGGCATCAGTGTAGCAGCAGGAGCTGCTGCTGGATTAGGTTTGGGTTTATCAAATATTTTTATAGCAAAAGGAGCAAAATTATCACACAATAGCTTCACCGCTTACAATTACAAAATTGAATCTGAATTAGAGATACTTGGATCTATGCCAATTCTTGGGCAAGACTTAAACACCCCAGAAACAAGTGTAATTGGTTTAGATTCTCAAATACTCAATATCCAAGAAAAATTCTCAAAAGACTTTGGTAAGTTTTTGCAAGTGGAATTACAGCTCAGCAACAATAGTACAGAAAATTTTTATATCGGTGACTTCGCTTTAAGTTCAAGCTTATTAACCAAATATCTTTTCAACAACCCACTACTTAGTCGCATCGATTACCAAAGCCTCAAACCCGGTCAGAAAAAGACATACACACTAGCCTTCAATTACAACAATGACTATGAAATCAAAAACGAACTTGAGATACTAATAATTGATCCAATAAATCAAGAAGCTAAGTCAAGGATAAATTTGCAAGCTTCGAAATAGTTTCTTTCGCTTCTTCTAGAGAATTTATCTCCATGATTTTTGCTCTCAATTTGCCAGCACCGGGAATACCATGAGTATAGTTGGCGATATGCCTACGAGCCTCTTGAATACCAGTTTTCAGCCCTTTATGCTCTACAAGCATTTCTGTATGCCGAATAGCTAGTTGGATTTTTGACAGTATAGATGGTTCAGGCAAAATTTCTCCAGTCTTAATGTAGTGATTGACTTGCTTTGAAAGCCAAGGTTTACCCATTGTAGCTCTTGCGATTGCAACACCAGACGCTCCAGAAATCTCAATAATTTCTTTGGCGTCAAAAATATCTTTGACATCTCCATTGGCAAACACTGGTATGGAGATACTTTCAACGACATTTCTTATCAACTGCCAATCAGCTTCACCGGTATATTTTTGGGCACGAGTACGACCGTGTATAGTAAGTGCCTGCACTCCTAACTGTTCAAAACTCTTAGCAAGATCAGGAGAATTAATACTCTCAGAACACCAACCCAATCGCATCTTGACAGTGACAGGCAATGAAGTCGCTTGAATAACTTTACTGACAATCTGAGCAGCAAGCTCAGGTTCTCTCATCAAAGCCGCTCCATCCATGCCTTTGACGATTTTGGGAACAGGACAACCCATATTGATATCAATAAATTTTGCTCCAACTTCTTCCGCGATTCTAGCTGCTTCTGCCATCACGTCTGGTTCATGTCCAAACAATTGAATGCCGGTGAGCGCATCTCCCTCAGGGATTTGCATACGTTTTGCGTGATCGTGATTGAATTTATTTTTGTGGGCAAAAGTTAGAGACTTGGAGCTGAGCATTTCTGTTGCAAGCAAAACATCTGGATCTAACTCTCTACAAAGTGTGCGATAAACCAAATCTGTCACCCCTGCCATTGGAGGGATGTACACGTATCCATTAAGTTTAAGATTGCCTATTCGCATCACACAAGAAAGATAATTCTAGCGCATGATAAAATTGACATGTTGATGTTTGGCAAATTTGATCGCTATGTACTATCTGAATTCTGGCTGCCTCTTGTAAGCGCTGCCGGCATTATTACCGGAGTATGGTTGGGCATTGATAAATTCAAAGAAGTTTTTAAGTTACTAGCCAGATCAGGAGCACCTTTTATGACCGGAATAGTCATTTTGGGGCTCGAAATTCCTCAAATTTTAGCTTTAACTATTCCCATTAGTATTTTGCTTGCAACATTTTTGACTTTTCAAAAACTCTCCGGGCAATCAGAAATAATTGCTTTTAGAGCTGCTGGTGTAAGCTTCAGTCGATTGATGATACCCGTTGTTTATCTAGGGATTATTGGAGCTGTTTTTTCTTTTGCTCTTAGTGAGTTTGTAGTACCTCTAAGCAATCCTTTCGCTCAAAAAGTTTATATGCTCTCGCTTTACCAAAACCCTATAGCAAGTGATGTTCAAAATGGTTTTAGCTATTTTGAGCAAGACAACAAAAATAGTATCAAAAGAATTTTTTATGTAAGACGCGTCAAAAATGAAATGCTAAGAGACATAGTGATTTTGGATTTTACCAATACTGAAGTTGCCATGATACATACTGCCAAAAAAGGCATGTGGGATCCAAGTCGAGGCGGCTGGAAACTAGAGAAAGGCAGCAGTAGTTTCATTAAAGCAAGTGAAAGCGAAGAAGAAAAAGCGAAACACAGCATAGAGAAAAATTTTGCTGATGAGGGTCAAATGCATT
>JAJTHA010000145.1 GCA_021299565.1 Candidatus Caenarcanales bacterium | reverse complement strand
GGGTATTTTTCAATTATTGATCTTGCGTCAAAAATCTTTCTATCAGCAAATTCTATATAAGCGTGATCAACAAATAAAATTATGTTTTTTTCTTGTAAAACTTTTGCAAGCTCTTCAATTTCTTTTAGATCGGTTATGCCACCATCGGGATTATTAGGAGAGCATAGAAAAACCACTCTTGTATTATCTTTTAGCGAATTGATGACTTTTGAAATATTGACTTTGTAACTAAGCTCTAGATTGTTTTCTGTAAATTCTCTAGCAACTTCTATGATCTCTAGATTTAGTCTTTTAGCTGCAAAATTATAATAAATAAAAGTAGGATATAAATCGATTATTGAGTCGCCATCTTTAGCAAATAGAGTTAGAACGTGTTCAATTACGCTATCCATACCATTGCCGCAGACAAAACCCAAATTAGTCATATCAATACCTTCAGCAGTGAAACTTTCTTTTAGCGCCTCGGTGAGTTTTTCGGATTTAGGCTCGTCGTAAAAATTAGAATTTTTGCTAGCTTCTTGTGTTGCTTTAAGTGCATTAGGACTAATTCCAATAGTGCTTTCATTGCCAGCGAGTCTTAAAATATTTTTTATTGGAATTTTATATATTTCAGAGACTTGTTCAAATGTAAGTCCGGCTTTGTATGGCTTTGTTTCATCTAGCCATGGATTTAGATTAGGATATGAATTGTTCAAACCACGCTAATTATATCATGGCTATTTTCAATACAGCTTTCCAAGATTCGCTTAGCAATTATATTTTTTGAGGCGCTTAAAGTCTCTTGCTGATTGTCTTTCTTTAGAATAATTATATCAGCTGTATCTGCCCCAAAAGCGCTGGTGTTATTGATAATTATAGCGTCAAGATTTTTCTTTTTGATTTTTGACTTTGCTTTTTCTAGAGCATCATTTGTTTCAACACTAAAGCCAATAAGCTTTTGATGAGCCTGTTTAGTGGCTGCTAGAGCTTCTAGAATATCAATATTTTTCTCTAGTTCAAGATTTGATAATTCATTTTTGGCTAATTTTTGATCTGAACTATTTTTGATTTTGTAATCAGCAACAGCAGCAACCATAATTAATGCTTGGCTATCGTCAAACTCTTTTTTGAGAGCAGCACACATTTCATCTGCGGTTTCTACATAAATTATCTGTGATTTAATGTCGCTTGGAACTTCAATAGTGCTTACCAAAACTACTTCATAATTGGCTTTTAGGGCTTCTCTTGCTAGTGCAAAAGCCATTTTGCCAGAGCTTTTGTTTGAAATAAATCTAACTGCGTCTATAGCTTCTCTTGTTGCTCCGGCGCTAATAAGAATTTTACCTTTGGATTTTGAGTTTTGATTTAACGCTTGAATTAGCTTTTGAATAATGATTTCATTATCTGGCAGACGACCTTGACCTATGTGCCCGCAAGCGAGCAAGCCTGAATCTGGTTCTATGATTTGATAATTGAATTTTTCGAGTTTTTCAAGATTGGCTAGAGTGCTAGGATGCTGCCACATATTGCTGTTCATGGCAGGCGCGATAATTACAGGGGCTTTTGTAGCAAGAACTATATCAAAAATCATTTCATCACTTAGACCGTTAGCAAGTTTGGCGAGTGAGTTTGCTGTAGCTGGTGCGATCAAAACTATATCTGCGTTATCGGCAAGTTTGATATGGTCTATTTCTTCACCTTGTTCTTGACCGGAGTAGATTTTGTTTGTGGACATTACTTCTAGACTTAATGGGCTTACAAATTTGCTTGCGTTTTTACTTAGACACACATGAACATTTGCGCCAAGTTTTGTTAGTTGAGAAACAAGATCAACAGTTTTGTAGGCTGCGATGCCGCCTGTGATTCCTAAAATAATTGTTTTGTTTTTTAAAAACATCTTTATTTATATAATTTTACCAGAATTAATTTAAGTCATTTTTATCGCTTCGCTGGGCTCAGACAGCACTTTTTGCTGGCGAGCACTCGCAAAAAGTCTGTCTTCGCCTATTCGCTACGCTGACTTCTAAGTGACTAGCTTGCTATGCTAAATGGTATGAAACCCCAAGTTTTGATCACAGATAAATTAGATGAAGCAGGAATAGAAATCCTCAAAAATTCGGCAGAGGTTGATTACAGACCTGGTCTTCCAGCTGATGAACTTAAACAAATTATCAAAAACTATGACGCGCTTTTAGTCAGATCTCAAACCCAAGTAACCAAAGAGGTTATAGAAGCAGCAAGCAAACTAAAAATAGTAGGTAGAGCTGGAGTAGGCGTGGATAATATTGACGTTGAAGCAGCTACAGAAAAAGGGATAATAGTTGTTAATTCGCCTGATGGCAATACCATTGCAGCAGCAGAACACACTCTAGCATTGATGTTCAGCTTATGCAGACAGATTCCAGTCGCTGATCTTTCTTGCAAGGCTCACAAATGGGAAAGATCAAAATTCATGGGCACGGAGCTTAGTGGTCATACTCTAGGAGTTATAGGACTTGGCAAAATTGGACAAAGGGTAGCCAAAGTCGCTTATGCAGCAGGCATGAAAATACTCGCTTACGATCCTTTTATCTCAAAAGAAAAAGCAGAAGACATGGGTTATAGAAAAGTTGAACTCGAAGAGATTTTTAGAATGTCAGATTTTATTACTCTTCATGTGCCTAAAACCAAAGAAACTCTCAACATGATCAATAAAACTACTATCGCTACTATGAAAGATGGAGTGCGCATAGTTAATTGTGCTCGTGGAGGACTTATCAACGAGACTGATCTAGCAGACGCGATCAAATCTGGTAAAGTAGCGGGCGCGGCAATAGACGTCTTTGATAAAGAGCCTTGTGAAAGCTCTCCTTTGCATGATTGCGGTGATAAAGTCATTCTTACTCCACATTTAGGAGCTAGTACTAGTCAGGCTCAGCTCAATGTAGCTCTTGATGTCGCTGAACAAATTAGAGATGTCTTGAAGGGTGGTGTTGCAAGAGCGGCAGTAAATCTACCAGGGCTTAAACCAGAATTGGTTGCGCAGATCAAACATTATTTGGGGCTTGCAGAGATCATGGGATCTTTTCTTGGACAAATTACTGATGGTGCAATTAGAGCTATTGAAATTGAAGCTCTTGGCAAACTAGCCGATAAAAATATCGAAGGACTAAAACTAGCTATTCTCAAAGGTATATTGGGAGTGAGTTTGGATGGAGTTACATTTGTAAACGCCCCACTATTAGCGACAGAAAGAAATATCAAAGTTAGCGAAATTAAATCTGAAGATTCAGGGGCTTACATAGATAAACTAAGAATCAAGCTTGTTAGCACTGAATCAACTCACGTGATTGCAGGCACTGTCTTGCAAGGAAATATTCCAGCAATTATTCAAATTGATGACTATCCATTAATTTTTAGACCAGAAAGACACTCTATAGTTACTTTCCATAAAGATCAGCCTGGCGTTGTTGCACAGGTATCAAAAATACTTTGGGATAAGCAGGTCAATATCAGTGGTATGAATCTAGGTCGCACCAAAGATAGTGCTTCTGCGGTGATGGTAATCAATGTTGACGGCACTGTGCCAGACGAGGCTATTGCTAATATCGCAGCGATAAAAGGCATTGATAGGGCGAGATACACGGAACTGAAAGGTAAACTTTAAGTAAATACTCCCTACTAAGCCTTAAAATTATAGTTTAAAGTCACTGCGAGCTGCGAAGCAGCGTGGCAGTCCAGTTTATTTTTAGCATTCTGGATCGCCACGATTTGCTACGCAAATCTCGCGATGACTTTATGGTTATAGATTTGGCGTATGTCGAGTATTTACTACTCTAAAGTCCTCTGCCACCAGCGATCTCTAGATTCTGTCCCGTGATGTAATCGTTATCTACGATAAATTTGATACTTCTACTAACTTCATCTAGAGAAGCAAATCTGCCTATTGGTATGCGGCTTAAAACAGAATGATCTTCGATAGTGTTTTCCATGCTGCCTGGTGAGATCATATTTACTGTGATACCGTGCTTTGCTTCAGCTTTTGCAAGTGTTTTGGTCAGTAATAGTAAACCTGATTTTGCAATGTGATAAGCAAAGTATTCGGGCTCAGGGCTTGCTTTATTTAGTGAGCAGTAGCCGATATTAATAATTTTGCCTTTGCTTTGTCTGAGATAAGGTAGAGCATATTTGCATAAATAAAAAGCGGAGTTGAGGTTTGAGTCTTGCATTTGTTGCCAGCTTTCTATGCTTAGTTCATCAATATAGCCTGTAACATAGTTGCCGACGTTGTTTACCAGTAAATCTATTTGCCCGTATTTTTTGATAGTATCTTCAATTAGTTTTTTAGAGTCTTCTGGATTACAGAGATTATAATCAGCTGATCTTGTTAGATCTGGTTTTTGATAGCCCCATGATTCTAGTTGTTCGCTGATGTTTTTACCAAGTCCTTTGAAGTTGCCGGTTACTATGGCGATGTTATGCATTTTGAAGATTATATAGTAAATTACTAAACCAATGTCGCCGATGAGCAAAGTTTCGTAGCATTTTTGTTATGCCTAAAAAACAAGAAACCCACAATGGCAGCAGCCCCGAATGCGAAGAAAGCTTTGCGAAGAAGGCGACATATTCAGGACTAACTATAGCTCTTCTAGAACATTCTTAATTGCAATCGCTATCGCAGGCAGTTGTAGGGAATTTTTGTAAATAAGATATTTTGGCTCCCAACTTGTTGCAAATTTATCTTTAAAGACTTTCAGTCCTTCATAATTAAACAAAAAATTCATCCGTTTAAAAATCTCATAAATCGCTTTTTCTTCAAAAGCAGCTTTTTCATGAATCTCAAAGCCTGACATAGGAGCAAGTCCAATATTGACTGTTTGATATTTGGATTCTTTTGCATGAAGAATGAATTTGACAAAGAGATAATCCATGACTCCACTAGGAGCTAGTTTGCTTTTGCGCATCAAATCAATTCCAAGCTGTCCATCGCAATAAGACGGGATAATATTGAGAAAAGCGACTATTTCGTTTGCTTGATTTTCAATAGTCATAATATTACTCGCTTGTAGATAATCTTCTCTAAAATATCCTAGAGAAAAGCCTCTTTCGCGGCGCCTAGGCTCATTTAGCCATTCATCAGAAACAGTTTTGAGTTTTGTTATAAGATCTTGAGCGTGAGGGGCTGTATAAACACTGCTCTTAAAGCCAAGTTTTTCTAGTTTGCGTATTCTGTTTCTAAAGTCTTTTTTCTTTGCTCCCTCTAGATCAAAATTAGCCACATCTACAATAGCTTCATCTCCAATTTTGATTTTTTTGAATCCTAGTGATTTGTATTCCTCAAGATACTTTGAACCAACTTGAAACAAGCAAAAGCCTTCAGCTCTTTCTCTTGAAAAACTTTCAAAGTTTTTTATAGTATCTTCAAGTTCACTGTAAGGACCGCAGGGGTCACCAAGAACGACCTTGAATCCATTGGATTTTTTATAAGATAGAAAACTTTCTTTTGATGCGGAGAAATAATAATCTTTATCAAAAAAAGTTTTGAAATAATCTAAAGCACAATTACCATGCAGATTCAAAATCTCATCGGCTTTTTGTTTTGGGTTGTTGATCCTTAGTTCTTCATAAGTATTGTTATTGTTTTTCAAATTGAAAAACAATCTTAGATTTTGAGCCCAGATATTTTTTTTGACGCGTGTTTCCATATGAGCAGTTAAACTCTTCTCCAAACAGTTATTGCTATCGGCAATCTCACCTAAACCTGAAGTACTAGATCTTAGTCAAACATTAACCAAGCCCCAAACCCTTTCTATAAGCCTCTTAAGAAATATTAAATTTTGCATGATAAGATGTATCTGTGGAGAAGCTTGATAAAAGCAAAATCGCTATTATTGGTGCAGGACTAGCTGGTGCTTGGCTTGCTCGCAAATTAAGCGATGCCAAATTTGATGTAACCGTTTATGAAAAATCTAGAGGATCAGGCGGCAGAACAGCTTCTAGGACTTTGGATGATATTGATATTGATCTAGGCGCTCAATTTATAGAAGCCAATAATAATAACTTTTTGGATTTTATTAAATCCATGATTCGAAAAGATATTTTAATAGAGTGGCAAAATTTCAATTTAAGAACTTTTGATGCTTCAACGCAAGAGCTTCAAGGCGAGATTTTGCCTGCCTTTACCAAGCTTTATTTGCCTGTTCCTAAAATGAATATTTTGGCTAAATCTTTATTAGAAAATTTGGTCGTTCACTATAGTACAAAAATCTCAAGAATTACCGATGATAATCAATTGTTTGATGAAGAAGATAATCTTTTGTCTCAATATGATTTGGTTATATCTACTGCTCCTCCAAGGCAGTCATTGACTCTATTTGAAGGCAATAAAGCTTTTGATGTTTTATCTAATATTCAAATGAGTTCTAATTATGCACTTGCTTTATTGTCCAAGAATTTTCATATTTTTGATTATGATGGTTTAAATATTCAAAACTCACTCCTTAATTGGGTAGGTATTAATTCTCAAAAACCACAAAGATCGCAAAGATACACCTCAGTTATTTTGCATGCTGATTCAGCTTGGACGAGTGAGCATTTGGATATAGATAGTGAAGAAATAAGCAAAAAAATGTTCTCAGAATTTTTACATATTTGTAAACCAGAGAATTTTGTAATTAAGCAAAAATCACTGCATAGATGGCTTTACGCTAGAGCTATTAATCCTTTGGGTGCTCCTTATATACTTGCTTCTAATAAAGCCGCTTGCGGGGATTATATGCTTGGAGACAATCTAGAAGCGGCGTGGCTGAGTGCTGATATACTAGCGAATAAAATAATTAATGATTATAGCTAAACCAAATACTTTGAGATTGATATTGGGAGATCAGCTAAATATCTCTCATAGTTGGTATCAAGAACAAGATCAATCGAATATCTTTTATGTATTGATGGAAATTAAGCCTGAGTCTGAGTATGTGACTCACCATATTCAAAAAATTATTGGTTTTTTCCTTGCGATGAGAGATTTTCAGGAAAGCCTTAAACAAAAAAAATTAAATGTAATCTACTATAAAATAAACGATGACAATAATCTCCAAGATTTTACTGCTAATCTCAATCATCTAATTCACGAACTAAATGTCCAAAAATTTGAGATGCAAGAGCCTGATGAATATAGGCTTGAGCAGTATTTTAAAGATTTCACTTCAAGTTTAAAGATTGAATATCAAACTTTTTCAACGGAGCATTTTTTTACAGAACGATATGAATTAAAAAATCTTTTTGGAGACAAAGACCATTATTTAATGGAAAGCTTTTATAGAAAAATGCGTCAAAAACATAATGTTTTGATGGATAAAAATAAACCAGAGGGAGATAAATGGAATTTTGATCATGATAATCGTAAATCCCTGCCTAAAAACCATCAAGCTTCTTTGCAATTGATTTTTGATAATGATTTTGATGATGTTCTCAATGATATTAATCAAGCTGATTTACAGTATTTTGGTAATTCTGAAAATTTCAATTGGCCTATTAATTATATGCAATCTAAATTAGCTTTGGACTATTTTTGTAATAATCATCTGCAGACTTTTGGGCTTTATCAAGATGCTATGTCTATAGATGATGAATTTATTTCACATAGTAAACTTTCGTTCTCTTTAAATTTGAAAATCCTATCTCCTCAAGAAGTGATTAATGCTGCTATTCAGGCATATAGAAACAATACAGAAATTTCTCTCGCTCAAGTAGAAGGTTTTATCAGACAGATTTTAGGTTGGCGAGAATTTATGAGAAGTTTTTATTGGTGCAAAATGCCAAATTTTGCTAAAACAAATTTTTTTGATCATTCTAGTAAACTACCTGAATTCTATTGGACTGCTAAAACCAAAATGAACTGTTTAAGGCATTGTATAAAGTCTTCATTGGATAATGCGTACGCACATCATATCCAAAGACTCATGGTCACTGGTAATTATGCGCTTTTGCTGGGTGTGGATCCAAATCAGGTAGACAATTGGTATTTGGGTGTTTATATAGATGCTATAGAATGGGTTGAGATCACCAACACTCGAGGCATGAGTCAGTGGGCTGATGGGGGAGGACTTGCTACCAAACCATACATATCAAGTGCTAACTACATCAATAAAATGAGTAATTATTGCAAAAACTGTTTTTATGATCATAAAGAAAAACTAACTGATAATGCTTGTCCATTTAATTTTTTATATTGGGCATTTTTGATTAAACATCAAAATTTGTTGAAATCTAACCTACGTATGAGTATGATGTATAAGCTACTAGAAAAGTTTACAGAAGAAGAAAAAACCGAAATACTCCAAAAAGCAAATGATTATAGACCAGAATAGATTTAAGACAATTTCAAAGATAGCTATACCTATAGTGATTGGCATGTCTGCTCAAAATCTTTTTACTTTGGTGGATACCGCGATGGTTGGAAATCTTGGACCTAAAGCAATAGCTGCGGTAGGCACTGCTGGCATGATGACTTTTACTTTTAGTTCTTTGGTTTTTGGTGTCGGTTCTGGGGTACAAGCAATTGCCGCAAGATTAGTAGGGGAAGGTAAGCGAGATCAAACGGCGATTGCTTTAAATGCCGGCATTATTTATGCGGTTTTTTGTTCGATATTTATAACCACATTAGCCTTTGCTGTTTCAAAGCCAATGTTTGTAATGCTTTGTGGAGATTTAGAAGTCGCAAAATTAGCGAACGAGTATTTTTTGATTCGCATGTCGGTTAATTTTATTGCATTAAGTAATTTTGCTTTTCGTGGTTATTGGAATGCAATTGATAAATCCAAGATTTATATGAATTCATTATTATTGATGAATCTTTTGAATATATTTTTAAATTATCTTTTGATTTTTGGTAATTGGGGTTTTCCTAAACTTGGAGTGAATGGATCAGCACTTGCAACTACTATATCAACCGTAATTGGCAGTGTTTTTTATTTTGTAATTGCTTTTAGTCAATATCGCAAGCAAGGCTTTTGTAAGCGTTTGCCGACAGCAAAAGAGTTTGGTATTTTGTCTAAGATCTCGTTTTTTAGTAGTACCGAGACTTTTGTCACCATGCTTAATTGGTCTTGTATGTTTTGGATTGCTGGTCAAATAAACTCTTACGCTTTAGCTGGCGTAAATATTTTAACTAATATGATGCTTTTTGTTTATTTACCCGCTGTTGCCTTGGGGATGACCTTGGCTACTTTATCCGGACAGGCTTTGGGGCGTGGTGACAAAGAAGATGCCTATTTATGGGGGCTTGATATGTTTAAGCTTGGAATGATTTTGTGTGGAATGTTGGGATTGCCATATTTGTTTTTTCCAGAATCTATTTTGAAAATTTTCACTAATAGTCCTGAATTGATAGCCGAAACAGTTGGTCCGACTAGATTGATGGGCGTGACATTATGTCTTGAGATGCTTGCTGTGATTTTTTTGGATGCTCTTAAAGGTGTTGGTTATGCCAAAAAACCTATGATAATTTCTGCTTGTTTGCAGTGGTTATTCTTTATACCAATTGCTGCTTATTTGGTTTTAGTTTTGAAGCAAAACCTTTTGAGCGTTTGGATTACACAATGCGTAATGAATTTGATTATGAGTTTTTGGTTTTATAGGATTTGGCAGAGTCGCAAATGGCAAAAAGCTTTATAAGTAAATCACTATTATCAATTGCTGATAGTAAGAAGGCATTACAATCTGCCAAATTCTTCAAGACTGGTCCTGGAGAATATGCCCAAGGAGAAAAATTTTTGGGAATCTATACTCCTGATCTTCGAAGTATTGTAAAAAAATTCCCTGAGATAACACTAAATGAGATTTTGGATTTATTACAAGCAGAATTTCACGAAGAAAAACTTGCAGGTGTCTTTGCTTTGGTTTTCAAATACAAACAAGAACCTAAAAAAGTTTTTGATTTTTATATCAAGCATTCAAAGCTAATCAATAACTGGGATCTAGTTGATCAATCTGCACACTATATCCTCGGTGATTATCTTCTTGATAAAAACAGATCAATTCTATATCAATTAGCCAAGTCCAAAAACCTCTGGCAAAGACGCATTGCGGTTGTTGCTTGTATGAAATTTATCAAAGCAGATGATTTTGAGGATATATTAAAGCTTGCAGTTTTATTAATTGAAGATGATCATGATTTGATGCACAAGGCTATTGGTTGGATGCTAAGAGAAGTGGGCAAAAGAGATATAAAAGTACTTAAAAAGTTTTTGGATAATTACACGACCAAAATGCCACGTACAACGCTTCGTTATGCGATAGAAAAGATGCCCGAGAAACAGAGGAAGGGGTATTTGAAGCTTTAATTAATGGCTGGGCTGAAGGGATTCGAACCCCTGACGCCTCGGTTCGTAGCTCTGTGATAGCATAGTCAATCCCCGACAGCGTTTGCGACACTTCGGCTCAGATTCCTTCAAGATATTTCGTTAGTTGCGTTAGTCAATCCAAAAAAAGGAGTGACTAATG
>JAJTHA010000072.1 GCA_021299565.1 Candidatus Caenarcanales bacterium | reverse complement strand
TGCGTAAGATCTTTGCTATCGACGGACGCAATATAGCAGGATCATATGTCAAATCAGGCAAAATCTTGCGTGGACAAATCGCCAAACTCTACCGTGAAGGTGCCAAGATTTATGAAGGAAGAGTTGATTATTTGAGACGCTTCAAAGATGATGCTAAAGAAGTAAGAGAAGGCTTTGAATGTGGTTTGAGTTTCGAAAAATACAATGATCTGAAAGAAGGCGATATTGTTGAATGCTGGACTATTAAAGAAGTTATGAGAACTAGATTATAGTTTCATAGTACCTTTACAACAAATGCCCCATTTCACCCTTCTTTGTATTTTTCTTTTATTAGATCAAAATCAAATATTCTTTCTTGTCCATTAAAGCTAATTCTGATTTGTGGGATCTTGCTTGCATCTTGATTGATTGGTTCTAATTTTAATTTAGTAGTTTTCTCTCCAGGCAATGCCGCTTCTATTTCGGCGTTGAATAATTCTGAAAATTTCTCAAGTTTTCTTGCAAAGATTTCATTAGTTGCAGCATCTCGATTAGAATTATTGACATTGTTGTTTATGAATTGATTTGATCTTGCAATTGCATTAAGTAATATGATTTCAATTTCCTCAATTATCCTAGTGCTATTGATTTCTTGCGCCTTTTCTGCATCAATAGCATTCAATCTAATATTAGAAGAACTTGAATTATGATCATGTGTTTGAAACATCATAGTTATTGGGAGATTTTTATCCACTGTTCTAGTTATCGCCCCTCCATCGCAAACGACGTAATCATGCTCTGTTGCATCGTGAAATAGATTATTTTTTTCAGCATCTGTTTTATTCTCAATCTCAAATATCTTATAAGTTTGACCAACTACAAGATTAGAAAAATCCTGATCTTCGTTCACACTGTGGGATTTAATTCCACCAAATAAACAATAAAGAATTGTTGAGTACATGCTGTTGCCACCAAGAACGTCAGGCATCATCTGCTCTTTTTTTTGTGCATCAGTACTTTGTTCTTCTGTCTTCATATCATAATTACTAATAACCAAAGAAAATTGTCTATGAGCCAGTCTATCAATCAAAAAGTAATTGACATTTGAATTTATCATAGTTGTCGAATCATTTTGATAAAGGCCTGTGAATATAGCTGTTCCCGAATCAGAAATCGCCTTTCTATCACTAAGTGCATTATCATTCTTGAAACCTAATATATCTGAGTCAAATAAAACAATAGGGATATCAGAATCATCCTCGTTCAATCTTGTTGATAAAACCTCAGCCATTATCGCAGTATTAACTGGTATTGATTTCAATCCCATCCCCCATTTCTCAGGTACTCCCTCTATGATATTTGTCCTCAATGACAAACTTGAAGAAGCTTCTTGAACATTAGTTGCTAACTTGCTTATTGCTGCTGGCGATTGACCATTAATGAATATATAAATTGGACATTTACTCAAGTCAATTTTTTGTCTTGCTAAAGCTGGCAGCATTTCTGTAGCTAGTCTTTCTTCACCTTGGTATGCGGCAAATGGTATAAGCATTATGGGTTTCTCTTTGTTGCTGATTGACCCCTGGCTAAGTTCTTTGGCTAGTTTGAAGGTCAGCTCATATAATTCTGGTTCAAAATTTTTAAGCAAGGTGAAGTGCAATAAACAGGCTTCTTTTAACCCATCCTGTCTTGGCATTAACCGCCCTTCTTCTGATCTGGGGAAAAATGATCTGATTAATTTTGGCATTGCATCTGTGAAAAATTTTGGTAATTGTTGTTTTGATTCATTTATCAAATCATCTTTTTCTGTAGATTCAATGTCATGTAGTTCTCTTGATTGCCGAAAAATCAATTCACTTTCAATTGGTTTGGTAACTGTTACACGACTTTCACCACCAGCTTTTATCTCAATGTTTGAATTTGATTCTTTTGTACTTTTTCCTGAGATATTGTAATAAGTCTCTATTCTACGTGCCAAAGCAAGTCGTCTTAGTTTTTTGCAAAAATCACTTAGAGATTTATCAACTCCTTCAAGATCTTTGTGGTAACCTAATTCATCACTAGGATCTTTAAATGCTTTTGAAAAATCTGTCTCAAGCTTCTTGAGACTTTCTTCTGCATCTCTTAGTTCGACAGGATTTCTTGTCATTATATAGTTGTCTACATTTGCCTTAATTTTAGTAATAACATTTTGAATATCTGGTTTATTTAGGTCATAGGCAATTTTTTCTAGAGTTTCTCTTGTCTTGTTGAATATTTTTCCTAGATCTTGTCCTTGAATTATTTTTGTTTGAGTAGCTAAGTTTAATTGTATGGAAGGAGGATATGACAAACTAGTAATTTGTTTGTTTTGTGCTTTTTGGCCAAATTGACTTTTAAGAGTGACATGCTTATAAGGAACTATAAGATTCCTGTTTACTGGATAAGTCATCTATTAATAGAAAGATTTTCAAACAAAGGTTTTTACAACAAATGCCCCATTTTATCTTTTTTGGTACCTAGGTACTTATCATTATGTTTTTGTCTGGTGCCCTGAATAGGAATTCTATCAACGACTTCTAGTCCATAACCATCAAGACCATGGATTTTTTTGGGATTATTGGTAAGAAGTTTGATTTGCTTAAGCCCCAAATCAGTAAGTATTTGAGCCCCAACCCCAAAAGTTCTCAGATCTGCCGGGAAACCCAGTTTGTGATTGGCTTCTACTGTGTCATGCCCCTCGTCTTGGAGTTTATATGCTTTGAGTTTATTTAATAGTCCTATGCCTCTGCCTTCCTGTCTGAGATAAACCAAAACCCCTTTGCCAGCGGCTTTGATTTGTTCAAGAGAGTTGTTGAGTTGTTCTCCGCAATCACAGCGCATACTACCAAAGAGATCACCAGTGAGACATTCTGAGTGCATTCTAACTAATATCGGTTCTGGGGAGTTCTCCACATCACCTAAAACTAGTGCGATATGTTCTTTGTTAGATAAAAAATCTTTGTATCCATAAATCTTGAAATTCTCATCAAATTTTGTTGGAAGATCTACATGAACAATACGATGAACAAATCTTTCGTTTTTGAGCCTATATGCAACTAGATCAGCGATGGTAATAAATTTGAGATTATGGGTTTTGCAGAATTCTGCCAAATCATCTCTGCGAGCCATTTCGCCGTTGTCTTTCAAAATTTCACATATGACTCCGGCTTGTTTGAAACCTGCTAGACGAGCGAGATCTACTGCCGCTTCAGTGTGACCGACTCTTTTAAGTACACCACCTTCTACTGCTCTCAGCGGGAATATATGCCCAGGTCTTCTTAGGTCGCTGGCTTTTGCGTTGTCATCTATTGCTACTTGAATAGTTTTGGATCTGTCAGAAGCACTTATGCCGGTGCTTACGCCATATTTGGGATCAGCGTCAATGCTGATGGTAAAAGCTGTGCGCATGGTATCACTTGAGGCATCTACCATTTCACCTAGTTGTAACTCTTCGCAGCGTTTTTTATCAAGTGCTAGGCAAATCAAACCTTTACCGTAACTTGCCATGAAATTAATGATTTCTGGACTAGTTTTTTCTGCGATGCAGACTAAATCACCTTCATTCTCTCTATCGCTATCATCTGCAACAACAACCATTTTGCCGTTTTTGAGGTCTTCTAGAGCTTCTTCTATGCTGTTAAATTCAATGTTTTCAGGCATTTACAGGTAAATTATAGCATTTAGCATATTTTACCCAATTTTAACCTCCTTATGTTTTAACTAGTGCAGGTAGGAGAGAGAATATGCATTTTGATAATTGGTACGTAGAAGAGCACAGTAAAAACTTTTTGGATTATTTACTTAGAGAATCTGGACTTCTAATTGAGACTGATGAGATTGCACAAGCTAGAGAACGCTTCCAGAAAGTGTTTGAGCAAGATGGATCTTTTGATTACCAAAATCCATTATTCTCCTAGAAACATATAAAGTTATGAGTTCAGTTAACAATAACCAACAACCAATGCACCCATGGAGCCCTTTGCATCCTTCGAGAGCTAAGCAGCCGGGTTTTAGTGCTTCTGAAAATATTCAAAGAGATCATGATAGAGCTACTAGCTTTGGATCCGCAAGTTCTGAGAATGAGAGTATGGCTTACAGTAGACCATCTGGACGCGGTTCTAAAGTAGATCAGACTGGTTGAGTTTTTAGTTTTTATTTAACGTCATCCTGAACGAAGTGAAGTATCTCATTTGGTGATGTTTTACTGTCATCGCGAAGCTCACGAAGTGAGCTGTGGCGATCCAGAACTTAAGTTAGGCTGGACTCCCACGACCTGCGTAGCAGGTCTCGGAGTGACTTTATGGATGATATATTTTGCTTTCATTAATTTAATTTTCATCTTAACCCAGTTTTAACCACCAAATGTTTTATAAGCAGTATGGAATTTTTTGATGATACAGTAAAACAAGCTAAAAAACCAACAGCCAAAATCGAAGGCTACGAAGGACAAGTAGAGCTGGTAACAGCCTTCTTTGGTCAATATACCGAAGACAAAGACTTAGATTATTACAAATCAATGATAGTGGATTTATACAGAGCAATCACCTGCTACAGAATGTACGGCAGCATCGAAGAGTTCATGAAAATCAATCCTGAGCTAGAAGATTCAAGAACTGATATCGAGGAGCTTTGGAAAGAGTTTTCAAGACTAAGTAATGAAGAGCTTGCAGATGTAGCTTTAGAACTTTTGAAAGATATTTAAATCACAAGCAATCAAACAAAACAAAAACCCCACCCCCGTGGGGTTTTTGTTTTTGGGATAACTAATTACTGAATATCCATATCAGGAGTTTCTTCGCTAGTCTCTCCTTTCTTTTTCTGTTCTTCAAGTTTCACTTTATATTCTTCATCGAGTTTGGCAATTTTATCTTTTAATTCTTGTGAAATCGGATTAGGATCTTTGAATTTGTCTTTTAAGACTTCAACAGCCTTCATTAATTGCTTATCCTGACCATCTTCGGGGACTCTTTTGCCAAATTCAACATTTGGATCAAAGAACCATGGTCCTCGACTTAAATCATAATCAAGTTTTTCTAGCTTCACTTCATAATCAGGATCAATGCCCTTTTGATTGATGTCAGTTTTGTTTGGAGTTAAATATTTGGCTATGGTTACATTCACACCACTACCATCTCCTAATTTATTGATAGCTTGCACTAAGCCCTTACCGAAAGTTTTAGTACCCACGATTTCAGCTCTACCATTGTCTCTGAGAGCACCGCTGAAAATCTCACTAGCGCTTGCGCTGTTACTATTTACTAACAAAATCACAGGTTTATCTTTTGATACCCCATCAACAGATCTTGCGGTATAAGAATTAATGTAACCGTTTTTACTTACCGTACTTACAATGACTCCATCGCTTAAAAACATGTCAGAGATTATCATTGCGTTATTAAGAAGCCCTCCAGGATTATTTCTAAGGTCGATAATATAGCCCTTGGCATCTTTTAATTTTTCTATAGCTTCGATCAGTTCTTCAACAGTATCTTTTGAAATAAAAGTACTTAATCTGATATATGCGATATCATCAAACAGCATTTTTGCTTGCCCGTCAGGAATAGCCTTGATAGGGATTACCGCTCTTGTTATAGTTTTTTTGAATTTTTCTTTTTCTCTTTTGACGGTAAGCGTAACCTGTGTGTTCACTGGTCCTCTGATCATTTTGGCAGCTTCTTCAATTGATAAACCTGAAGTATTTTTGCCATCAATTTCAAGAATAATATCGTTTGGTCTTAAATCAGCAAGCGCACCAGGAGTCCCTTCTATTGGAGCGATAACTACAACTCTTCCGGTCTTGTCTAATCCAATCTGTATGCCCACTCCCGTAAGTTCGGCTTCTATCGATTCTTTTTCTTCATCAAAAGCTTTTTTATCAAGAAATCTCGTGTATCTGTCTCCTAAAGAAGCGATCATAGTTTCAATTGCTTTATTTGAATCTTCTTTGGTTTCCAAATATTCGTCATATCTATGTCTCCAAATTTCCCAATCTTGATGATTGTAGTGCTGATCAACAAAATCACTTTTGATTATTTTCCAAACTCGATCATAAAGTTTTTTTGGAGCGATAGTTATTGCGCTTGCCTCTTCTGAGTTATTCTCTTCGAGGCTCGCGCTGACACCTACTGCCCCTACACTTAGAGAAAAAATTTGAGTAAATATTAGTAGGGATTTTTTTAGGTGCATCTTTTTTTATTGTACAGCAAAGTCGTAATTACTCAATATAGCTAGCACCATTCTCTATCGCACGGATAATACGAAAGTCGGCTTTGACATCACTTTGCATCCACGCAGACTGCATCGCCATCCCAACAGTTTGCGCGACTTGATCGTTGTCTACAACTGCTATAAGAGCCGAGCCTGCACCTGATAGCATAGTACCAATTGCCCCAGCTTCAACTCCAACATCCAAAACATATTGCATGCCAGGCACAAGCTTTGCTCTGTAATGCTGATGAAGCCTGTCTTTGAAACATTTTTTAACAGTATTAGTGTCTTTTGCGGCTAGTGCTGCAATTAATAATGAACTATAACCCACGTTATATATCGCATCAGCAAATTCAATTTGTGCAGGCAAAACCGCTCTAGCTTTGGCGGTAGGCACTTTAAAATCTGGGGTAACAACTACGAAAAATAAATTTTGATCCCAAGGTAATTTGATGTAATCCAATACTTGATTGGCATAGACACAAACAACTAATCCACCAACAAAAGCAGGAGTGATATTGTCTGGGTGACCATCAAGTTGAGTTCCAATCCTCAAGAGCTTTTCACGATCATACGGATAATTCAAAATGCGATTGGCTGCCATTAAACCAGCTAGTATGGCTGTACTGCTAGAACCAAAGCCGCCAGTGGTAGGTATTCCAGCTTCAAAAAAAATTTTTACACCTGGTGTGCTTTTGGATTCTTTTTTGAAAACATAATCAAAAGCTCTATAAACTAAATTATCTTTTGTGTATGGCACTTCGATTTGAGCCAAATTAGATTGATAAATTAATTCTCCTGTATTGCCTATTGATTCAAAGCTATATGTATTATATAAATCTAGAGCCAAACCAATTGTGTCAAAGCCTGGACCCAAATTAGAAGTACTTGCTGGAACTTTAATAGAAAAATTACTTGCGCTCACATTGAAATTTTACTATGATAAAAACTAAGCGATGGCTAAATCAGAAAAAATTAGTGAATTTACGGAAGCTTTAATTTGTTCTATTGAATCGGTTAAAAAAGCGCATGAATTACCTGGCTATTTAACAAGTAAAGCTAGAGATGTTAACGCAAGTCACATTCAAAAAACCTTGCTAGAAATCTTGGAAGACCCAGAGAATATTATTGAATTTACCAAAGCTCACAATTTAGTCAAAATCTCTGAAAGAGAAGAAATCAGAAATAAAGAAGATTTGTGGAAATATTTAGTAGATATGCTACCAGCTATTGAGAGAGTAAAAAGCGGCAATTATAAACTTATTTTAGATAGGTTTATTGCTGGTCATGAACTCGCTGTAAAGCTTTATGAATTATTGGAACAATTATATGGCAAGGATAAGCTGAAAGAAGTGAGCGAAAAAAACAAAAAGTGAACGCCAAGCTTCGTGATGCAATCAAAAAAAAAGATGGTTGGTGGGCAACTTTATTTTCAGGTCCATTGGCGAACATTTTGCTTCGACCTATTTGTGATATCAGCTGGATTACGCCAAACCTAATTACTGTAAGCTCTTTGGGGATTGGTATTCTCGCTGGTTTATGTTTCGCTCAAGGTAAATATTCTTTTTTGGTGATTGGTGCTTTTTTGGTACAACTGTCTTTTGTTGTTGATTGTATGGATGGACAACTCGCAAGATACAGGCAGCAATTTAGTAAATTGGGAGCTTGGTTAGATCGTATTAGCGATAGAGTTAAAGATTTTTGGTATTTTTTCACTCTTGCTTGGGGTTTTTATTCTATTCACCCGCAGGTGTTTTTTTTGGGACCAAAAAATTTATCTGATTTTTTGGCTTTTGTTTTAGGACCTAAGGTCTTTCAATTACCAGCTTTTCTATCTATGTGCTTGATGAAGCAATCAGAGATCTCTTCTTGGATAATTTGGCCTTTGGCTATGATAGCGATGTTTAGTGTGTTTCTTATCGATTACTATGTCAATCAAGACATGAAGCTAGAAGCCGCACCAGATAGCCACGCCCCTACGGGGCTCGCAATGACAGAAGCGAAGCAATCTCCTTCGTTTGCACTCAATCTCATCAAATCATTTTTCAAATTTGGTTTAAACGTATACAAATCCGTTCCTATCCTACGTTTCAATATTGGTGAACAGGCTTTATTGATAAGTATTTTTTGTCTTCTTAATTCTGTTTATCATTTAATGTGTGTTTTTGCTTTGTTGGGGACTTTTTATTTGTTCTACTGGCCTGTGGCTAAGTATTTTGGATTCAGTCCGGAAAAGTAATCTAATTTAATCGACTCTAAAACTATAGTTGCTTTCCAGCACTGTTTTTGAATCTCTTTCCAGGATATATACAGCTTTCCATAAGCCTTTTTGGAAATTATAGTTTTGTCTATGTTCACCAGCGAAACTCAAGGCATCACGATAGTTTGCTGTAATTATGCGTGTTTTATCAAAGAACAAAGCTCCATCTGGTTTATAGATTTTCATCTGTTCTTTATCTCCAATTTCTTGACCAAAAATATGTACCCAAAAGACCAGAGCTTTGGAATTTGAAGCGACAGAGTTGTTGGGATATTTATTTGCCCAAATATCTTTTAACTCTGGTTCTGCATCTGCGATACCAACTTCTCTTATTCCAGATTGTCTGTAACTGATATGATTTTGCCACATTGATTTGGTGTATGTTTTGCCGGCTTGTGAGCATGGTGTATTTAGATCTGTTGCCGTAAAGGGATCGATTGCAATTGATTTGTAGCTTAAACCGAAATATAATTGTGGCTGACTAGTGCTACCTGAAGCGCCCAATTTTGCAATCACGTCACCGCGATTTATTTTTTGACCAGGGTTTACTAAGACACTAGATTTTTTTAAATGACAATAAGTTGTACGAAAATTATTTTCGTGTTCAATTACAACTGAATTGCCGCATGAATCATTTTGCTGTTCTAGTGTGAAACTGTAATCATCTTCAAAGCCATTGCTGACTTCTAGTACTGTGCCATCAGCCACTGCAACGACCTCTATACCTGGATCATAAAGAAGTTTAGCGTTTCTAAGAGAGATTAAAGTCCCTCTCAGGTTTGGACTTGATAATCTTTCGCAACTGAAATCTTTTCCTTCTTGAGCATGATCTGGATACATAGTGACGAAGCAATCTTGATTAAGTTTGCAATTAAGTGGAAAGTTTAGCTTGAACTCAGAAATTGTTTTCATATCGTTTATAGTGATTGATGCTTTTTCTGAGTCAGTTGGTTTTTGTTTGGAGCTTTGGTCTGTTTTGATAGAGGTATTTTTGCTGCGAGTGATTTTTGCTACGGATTCTTCGAAAAGTTCAAGACTATAAGGTTGATTGGGATCGTATTGTGTTGGTGGTAAATAAGTTTTTGAAAAAAGATTTTTGGTTCCTAGATTATATTCAAATTTATATTCAACTTCCATCCATTTACTAATCGGAAAAAATGGAGCGGAATTGATAATCGTTTTGAGGCAATTTACATCATAGTTATAATCGCCACTTTTTTGTATCATCTGCAGATTTGCTATAGTCCCATCTTCGTTGACTTCAAAGCGAGCGATTGCAAGCATACTATTCATATGTATACCTGGTTTCCAGCGCGCAGCGATTATTTCTTGTATTTTGACGCTAGCTTGTTTTAATTTTAATTCCTCCTCTTCAGTGATGGACTGCACACTAGAAGTCATGATTAAAAAATACACTAATAAAATTCTTGCTATCATTCTCATAAACATTTCTCCCTCTAATCCTTAAATCACACAACCCGCTTGCTGTATCATTTCTGTCATATATTTGATTCTAGTTTTTGTAATAGGATGGGTCCTAAAATAGCTTATATTCAAAAAATTATTTTCTGTGCTGGAAACCGTTTCGAAAAAAACTAATTTGCCAGGCTCTTTGCAATAAAATTGGTTGACTAGATTGATTGCAAAAATATCCGCATCATGTTCTTGAGATCTACTAAATGCATTTCTTGTAAGCTGCTCAGCATCATTAATTAAACCACCTAGCGCAGATCCTTTTGTTGCTACTGCCACAGCAATATTGGCAATGGTCCCAACTGTATTTCTGGTCACTGATTTAACGACATGCTTTTTTTCTAGGTGACCCAATTCGTGCGCTATTACAAGCGCTAAGCCGGGTTCCGAGTTAACTGTTTCTATTAAATCTGAATTGATAGTGATTTGATTATTGAATCCAGCATGTGCATTAAGTGAATTTTTTTTGACAATAAATAAATTATATTGCTTTGGATCTTTGCCTATAGAATTGACAAAAGTTTCAAGTATCCTTTGAGCCTCGGTTTCAGGAGATTTATGCGCTTCCATTTGAAATAGCTCAGAAGCAGAACAGCCTAAAACAGCTAAAATCCAAGTAATCATTATGATTTGGCTTCTTAACATTAATCGCATTATTCCCATTGATTGTTGAAGGTACTTGATTACTAAGAATTAAAAATGACAATTCCCCTTTCACTTTTAGATAAATTTAATACATTTAGCCACGGTTCTTGCTAGTATAAATATTCTCGGTTCGATTGGAACCAGTTTAGTAGACTGAAAACTGAATAATAGAACATGGTTACAAGAACCTTGTCAGTAAAATTTGAGTAGGCTAGGAATTAGTTAATTCGCTAGCTTATTACTAAGGTAAAAGCAGCGAAGATCAACGCTAAGACCGGCATTTACTAAAGATCTACCGATCGTTTCTTTGAAACGGTCAACAGAACTAAAATGCATTGTTATGGAGAGTTTGATCCTAGCTCAGGACTAACGCTGACGGTATGCCTTATACATGCAAGTCGAACGGAAAGGCCCTTCGGGGTACTCGAGTGGCGGACTGGTGAGTAACACGTAGGAATCTACCCTTTAGTGGGGGACAACTCGGAGAAATTCGAGCTAATACCCCATATGCCGCAAGGTGAAAGTTTTTCGCTAAAGGAGGAGCCTGCGCTTGATTAGCTAGTTGGTGAGGTAATGGCTCACCAAGGCAACGATCAATAGCTGGTCTGAGAGGATGACCAGCCACAATGGGACTGAGATACGGCCCATACTCCTACGGGAGGCAGCAGTAGGGAATTTTGCGCAATGGACGAAAGTCTGACGCAGCAATACCGTGTGTGGGAAGAAGCTCTGTGGAGTGTAAACCACTGTCGGCAGGGACGAATAAATGACTGTACCTGCAAAGGAAGCACCGGCTAACTCTGTGCCAGCAGCCGCGGTAATACAGAGGGTGCAAGCGTTGTCCGGATTTATTGGGCGTAAAGCGTCTGTAGGCGGCTTTTCAAGTCCGAAGTGAAAGAGTGGAGCTCAACTCCATACCCGCTTTGGAAACTGAAAAGCTAGAGAATGTTAGAGGTAAGTGGAATTCCAAGTGTAGCGGTGAAATGCGTAGATATTTGGAGGAACACCAGAGGCGAAAGCGGCTTACTGGGACATTTCTGACGCTGAGAGACGAAAGCCAGGGGAGCGAAAGGGATTAGATACCCCTGTAGTCCTGGCCGTAAACGATGAGTACTAGTCGTTCTGGGAATCGACCCCCGGAGTGACGAAGCTAACGCGTTAAGTACTCCGCCTGAGTAGTATGTACGCAAGTATGAAACTCAAAGGAATTGACGGGGACCCGCACAAGCGGTGGAACATGTGGTTTAATTCGATGCAACGCGAAAAACCTTACCTGGTCTTGACATCTGTAGAATGAATCGGAGACGATTCGGTGCCTTCGGGAACTATAAGACAGGTGCTGCATGGCTGTCGTCAGCTCGTGTCGTGAGATGTTGGGTTAAGTCCCGCAACGAGCGCAACCCACGTTGTTAGTTGCCATCATTTAGTTGGGCACTCTAACGAGACCGCCGGTGTTAAACCGGAGGAAGGTGTGGATGACGTCAAGTCCTCATGGCCCTTATGACCAGGGCTACACACGTGTTACAATGGCCGGTACAACGGGTCGCTACCTAGCAATAGGAGGCTAATCCCTTAAAACCGGTCTCAGTTCGGATTGTAGGCTGCAACTCGCCTGCATGAAGTCGGAATCGCTAGTAAACGCAGATCAGCATGCTGCGTTGAATGTGTTCCCGGGTCTTGTACACACCGCCCGTCACACCATGGGAGAGGGTAACGCCCGAAGTCTGTGATCCAACCAATTTTGGAGGAAGCAGCCTAAGGCAGTGCCATTGACTGGGGTGAAGTCGTAACAAGGTAGCCGTACCGGAAGGTGTGGCTGGATCACCTCCTTTTATGGAGTATGAGGTTAGATTCTAATCTTTGATCAGACGGTTTATCTAATAGATAACCGAAACCTCAAGGTCGTTCACTATGAAATCATTTAGGAGAACTACTATGTCAACTCAAGCCTAAATGACGGAGTGACAGACAAGGCTCTTTAACCAAACTATTATTCAGTTTTCAGTTTATATTCATTTAGAATATTAATCAGTTGCATACTTTATCATTTTATGGGCAATCCATAAACCTATTTGAATTGGGAATGCTGGATTTCCCGGAGAACATGTTGGAAGACCTGGTTCTTTTTTATCTTCACCTCTATCTTCCTCTTTCAATTTGATTCCGGAGCTTAAATCGCCAGTTTTGGTATTTTCAGTGAATCCACCTAAAAAATTCTGATTTACGCCATCCTTATTATCTAGTCTTGAGCCACTTGTTGCTCCCAAAGTTGTATTGATGTTGTTTCTCATATTTTATTATTATCAAAACTAGGCTATCAATCGGTCAAGATAAGCTCAGGGATTTAATCAAACTATTATTCAGTCTTCAGTTTATTAGGTGCCAGACCCCAAAAGTGTGACAAAAGCTTCGACCGAAACAGTATTGACTATTTATTACAACTAGAGTTATACTATATATACATATATGCACATGGCAAGCCCTATAGCTGCTAACAAAACACCGCCTCCAAAACTGGATGCTACTAAGGCCAATGGGCCGCAAGCACCAGGGACTCCAAGTAGTATTTTAGGAACTGCAACTAATGTTGCAAGAGATGTTGGAACAACTCTTGCACAACACGCAATGGGTGAAGCACAAAAAATGGTTCATGACGGTGCCGGCAAAATGGTTCACAGTGTGATCACTTCAAGTATGTTATCGCCTATCAGAATGTTCGCAAGTAGTCTACTTGGAAGTCTTTCAGCGCCTATTATTCAGGGATTTATTTCTAAGCTTGCACCTTCACTAGAAAAATATTTGCAATCCAAAGGAGTACCTTTACCAAATGGTCTTAGCGCAACTGATGTTATGACTAAGTGTATCTATGGAAGTCAAACTGAAGTTGAAGAGCTTGGCTCGCAAATGATTGGACATGTTACAGGGATGCTCATGCAAACATTACCAAAAGATTTGCAAGATGCGTTAAATTCTGGAAACCCAATCGCTATCGCAAGCGCCGCCACCAAAGGTGCATGGTCTGGAGCAAAATCAATTACAAATCAAGTTTCACAAGAACAATCAAGAATAGGATTTTTGGGTAAGCCATTTGTTTGGCTCGGTAAAAAAATTCCTCTTATAAATAAGCTTCCTGCATCAGTGCAGCCTTGGGCTGCTGGCGGTGGAATCGTTGTGTTTGGTGGTTTGGCTATGAGAATGGCATTCAAGGCAGTTAAGTGGGTTGTTTTATTAGGTGCCGGTGCTTTAGGTTTGAGTTTCCTTGCTAAGTTTATGGGCGGTAAGAAAGCAGTGAGCTAGTTAAATGCAGTCAGAGACTCAAACTAACCTGAACCCATCTTCCAGTGCTCAAAATAGTACTAGGACCTTTGCGAATATAAAAGTCGAAAAGTCAAAGCCTGAAGAACTCTTAAAAATCCAAAGAGATAAAGTTCAAGAGATTATTGAAAGAATCAGTAAAGAAAAAGGATTTTTCGCAGCACAATTAGCCAATTTACACAAAAATGAGTGGCTTAAACCATCAGCGAGGGTTCTTACTTTTGCAGGGATTGGTGTTTTCGCTTTACATTTATTTAAATCATCAAAAGTTGAAAAAATATTGGGAGTAGTCATTGGGGCTTTGATCTCTTTAACAGGCTTTCTAGCTTCTAGCAAAGTAGTCCCATGGGCAAAAAATCTACTTGAAAAATTTGAAGTAGATAGATCCAAGAAAGTAGATCTTGATAAAGATCTATGCTGGAGTCCTGGTGAATACTTGAAATTGCAAAGATCGGTGAAAGAGTTTTTAAGACCAACTGTTGAAACCCATGGATCTACAAGAGGCGATCTGTTGGTTTTAGCCGGAGACCCTGGCCTTGGTAAAACAGTTATAGCAAAAGGGATTGCCGATCTTGCTGATAGAAAAATTGTGCAGATTACCCTTGGTGGTGACAAGTATATCAGCGATGTTGAAAATAAAATTATCGATGGTTTCAAAGAAGCAAAAAGAGTTAATGGAGTTTTGTTTATTGATGAGGCGGACTCGCTTATCAGGTCTAGAGGTGCTAAGACTGGCTCAAGTTGGGATCATGCAATTTCTGTAATCACAACTGCATTTTTACAGAATTTTGATAAATATAGAACACAAGGTGTAAAAGTAATTCTTGCAACTAATGATCCCAATGACATAGATCAGGCGGTTTTGGATAGATCGATTCTTAATCCGATTGCAAGACCCGATGCGGAATTAAGAAAAAGAATTTTGATAAATAAGCTTGAAAAACTTTTGACAGAAGAAAATCTCGCAGAGTTAAAATCGCAAAAAGATTTTGATAAAAGAATTTCAGAAATCACCGAAAAATTTAATTTGACTGGTCGTTCTATTGAGTCTGCTGTGAGTCGAGCAAAAGTGATTGCTGAAGAGCAGCATGATCTTCATGCGGATCAAAGAGATTTTCCTGTTTCAATGAAAGACCTTGAGACATCATTTGAGGAAACTTCTAAAAATGCTAGTGAAACTAGCAAAATAAATTTGGACAAAGCTAAAATGCCAGATCTTTTATCACGATTAGTTTCAGGTAAGAAATAATAATGACATAATTTATTGCCTTTCAAAACTGGTCTATTATTGTTTTTAATGATTTAGGTTTGAGCTTCCTTGCTAAGTTTATGGGCGGTAAGAAACCCGCTTTAGTATAATTAGCTAATCACACTTTGAAATCGATCATAAGAACAGCTTTTTAGAAGTATTTTATTAAGCAAGAAAGGTTTCATTATAGTTTATAAAAAAGGAATACCATGAACGCAACAGCAACACAATCCAAGACCACAACACTTCTCAAACAGTGTCTAGTAGACACTTACACTCTTTTGATTAAAACTCATAATTATCACTGGAATGTAGCCGGTCCTAACTTTTATAGCTTACATAAGCTTTTTGAAGTTCAATACAATGAATTGTTTTTGGCAGTAGATGAGCTTGCAGAAAGACTTAGAGCCTTAGATCAAAAAGCTCCTGGATCTATTGCAGAGTTTGCCAAAATCACAACTATCACCGATGCCTTGGATGACTTATCCGCCGAAGAGATGTTATTAGATCTTGAAAAAAGTAATCATGACATTATTAAGTCTTTGACTCATTTAAGAGATGCTGCTGGTGAAAATGATCCTCAGACACAAGATATGGCAATTGGTCGCATTCAAACTCATAATAAAAATGCTTGGATGCTAAAAGCTAGTATCTAATATCGCATAGTAAACACCAAGAGAAGAGCTTTCATCAGAAGAAAGCACTATTAAGCTTGAGTCTTCAGCCACGTAACCACTTAATGTTTCACTACCTAAGCTAAATTCAATTTTGCCTTCATTGTCTAATGTGTAAGCTATGCCCGCAGTACTATTACGGTCGTTAGTTACTAATACATTGCTGTTAGCAGTTGCTTTACTGTAAATGGTTTTGTTTAAATTATTAATAGTCAAGGTTGTTTGATCAAAGCCTAAAGTTCCTATCTCGCCAGATTTAACAGTTCTGCCTCCTTGTGCATTAAAAGCATAATTCATGGATAAAATTCTATATCTTTTGCCTGACAAGTTTAGTATCGTGCTTGGCTTTTTAACACCAATCAATATTTGTCTTTCTGCGCTTTCAATAATATTTCTAGAGCGACCTTCATGATCTTGTCTTGAGCCTCTTGCTCCCATATCACTTGCATATATTAAAGATAGAATTTTACCATCCGGTCTTGCAAAGCCAGTAAACAATGCATCTGATCCTGCTTCAGATGCTATCTCGATATTAATACGCCCTCTTTCTATGCTTAAGTTAGCTGAACCAGTAGTTTGTTCGTTTTCTCTAGTTAGTGTGAAAGTATCACTTCCACAAGCTGAACTATCAAGTTTAATAGCTTTCATGTTTATTGCAAAATTTACTTGTGATGAATTCAAATTCAAATCACCAATAAATGCAGTAGAACCAAAATCGTTTGTAGCAACTTTATAACCAAGACCAACTATGCCATATGCACCAGTTAAATCAGAGACAGATGGTGTGGATTTTTTGATTATGCTACCAAATCCCGTATCATAGTCAGACGATTGCAAATTGCCTTCAAGAATAGTATTAGATTCTGATGTCATGTTTGATAAAAACATTCCTTCGCCAACAGGTGTCATTGTCATAACTTGGGGTTGGTAGCGTTGAGAACCTTGCTGTCCTTCAGGAGTAGTGAAACTTTCTTCTAATGCTGGTTCGGCAAAGCTAATTACGCTATCAGCATCTACTGTCATATAAAAATTACCATCTTGTGTGCCTCTAACCACATGCGCTGCCTCAGAAAAGGCTTCAACTTCATAACAGCCAGTTTCGTTTCTAGGTCTGATGATGCGTGTTGGTGACTCAAGTGTTTGCCCTTCACCAGGATTACTAAATCTAAAAGGAACCTGACTAGAAGCTTCACTAGTAAATGATGGAAAAGGAGTAAC
>JAJTHA010000088.1 GCA_021299565.1 Candidatus Caenarcanales bacterium | reverse complement strand
CAGCTGTTGCAACATCTGGATCAACATAGTCTTCTAGTAAATCATTGACTTGTACTAAAATGCCTTTGTCTCCATTTGATAATCCCGGGAAAATTGAATCAGCGTCACTACTGTTTCCCCAAAGTATCTTGTTGACCATATCAGGGGCAGCTGCAAAAGCAGCATCAAATTTAGTGCTATCAAGGCTGTAGCCAGTAAATTTACCCTCACTATCCAGATTACTTTTAAGACCAAGTGCTATAAAGCTGGTGTAAGTATCCACTCCATCAGCACCTGCTATGCCACCAAGTTTTGTCTTAATGTTAGACATTAGTCCTCGACTAAAACTATCATTTTTATCTCTTAGTGTTTTAAGAACTTTATTGATATCGGTGATGAAATTGTTGATTTTAGTTTTGTATCCAGAGGAGTCTTCTGCAATAGTTACTTTTATCGGGCTTGTAGTGACCTCAGCTAAATTAATAGTAACTCCGTCAATAAGATCATCAACAGTATTTGAATTACTTACAAGAGTTGCACCACCATTAATAGAGGAAATAGTAAACTCGGCATTGTCTCCAAGCGTTTGAGCAGTTAAGTTTAACGGGTTTATATTGCCATCACCGCTTGTTGTGATCGCTAAAGCGCCGGTTTCTTTATTGTTTAGAGTGATTTTTCCGTTGATAGCATCAAAGCTAGCAGCAACTTTAGCGGTAGAGCTGTTATTGATTTTTGTGATTAAGTCAGCGACACTATCTCCAGCTGCAGCAGTATTAATAGCAATGTCGGCGCCATTAATAGTAATTTTTGTGCCGGTAACTCCTATCGCGTTTAGTTTTGTAGCTCCTGTTACAGCCTCAAGGTTTTGAATACCAGTAACATTGCCGCCACTAATGGGCGCATTGTCTAAACCAAGTGCTGAGATTAGGTTTGAGCTGTCTCCGGAAGAGCCTAAGCTGGTCACTCCTGTTAGATCAAATTTTCCTGTAGTGGTATTAAAAGTACCAGTGACACCAGCAAAGCTGTTCAAGAAGCCTTCAATATTTGCTAGTGTTCCAGATGAATTGCTGAAAGTTTGTGTCACGCCATTAATTGTTACAGTGCCATTTGCAAGTGTTGCCCCTGCTTTGAAGTTTGCACTTGAAATATTTGAAGCATTAGTTAAATCTACTTTGATCGAACTTACTGATTCTCTTTTACTTGTAGTTGCAAGCTGTGTAATGCTCAGATCAAAATTTTGAGCAACAGCATAATCAGTAGTTGTTATAGTTGCATGATCTTTATCGGTTCCTGTCGTAGTAATTTTTAAAGGTGATACGGATGTTGCTCCAGTCTTGATATTTTTGTAATTTAAATTTGTTCTTGCTGTGCTAACTTGACTTGAAACACTCGCTAAAAAAGTTTTTTGACTTAATAAATTATTTTTTTGGTTTGTAGTGGTCTTACTTTGGCTTGAGTTTCAACATTAACTAATTGTTCTACCAAACCGGCAGAATCAAAATTACTATTTAGGCCAAGAAAGCTAACGTTTGAACTCAATTTTGAACTCCCATATCCAGAAAGACTCTGTACCATATATGTGCCCTTTATCCCTGCTCTTTAATATCGGTGTTTTTCTCTAGTTCACTAGTGTTTTTAGGTGAATTTATTTATTTTTAGGTGGTAAGCCCTCAGTCTAAAAGCCAAATGACCCCTTACTTTTGACATTGCAGTTTTTTAGACTGGTATTTTGTCTACTGTCATTCTGAGACAAGCGTAGCGCAGTCGAAGAATCTCGTAGATTAAGGAGAGATTAATGAGGAAAATAGTTTTAATTTTATTGCTTATAGTTTTTAGTTTGCAAAATTTTAGCCATGCAGCAACATCATCATCAACTAAAGAATATGTGAAGGTCACGAAAAGAGAATACAAGCTCTTGAAAGAGCAAGCATTGCTCTCTGCTTCTTTATTGCAGCGCATTCGGGACCTTGAAGAATTATATAAGCAGATTAATTCAGTTGTAGATCAAATTAAAAATGCTCTGCAAATGCTAAAAGATGTTTTGAAATTGGACATTGATCTTTTTGGAGGCGATTCTGATTATGCTTATGAAGATATAGAAGGCACATTGATGGATCCTGGATTTATTGAAGTGATCGCTCAGACTTATGATAGGCAAAAAACTTTTGATCAAATGAATACGGATGCATTGTCGTTTGATGTTTATTTCAATAAAAATCTTTTTAAAATAGATCGCATTGAAGGTGATGGGGTTGATGGAAAAAAGTTTGATATAGTGCCTTTGTCGGTGAGTAATTCATCTTATAAAGAAAGAGTTGAGTTGCCGCTAGCAAATGTTTTGAATTTTAAAACAGTTTTTAAAATATTTTTTGCTCCAAGAAATTCTGACTTGATTACTGTGGGAGACAAAACCAAGGTTGATGTCCGCTCTTACAAAAATCCGATCCCAATTGATAACCAGCAAAAAGTAGTAGCTGTCAATTTCGCTTTTGAAAAGGACTCACCAAGAGAAATTATTGTCAAAGTCAAGTGATGTTAAAATCAATTTCGTGCAATTGAGCGAACAACTTAAATCACAAAACAGCAAACAACAGTCGGTCAAGCATTTGGCGGTAATTATGGACGGTAATCGTCGTTGGGCCAAGCAAAGGTCACTAGCGACTATAGAGGGACATGGTGCTGGTGTTGCTGCCTTAAAACGATTAGTGGCTTTATGTCCTAATTATTCAATTAAATATTTAACTGTCTATGCTTTTTCGACAGAGAACTGGCGAAGAGATAATAATGAATTGGATTTTTTGTTTAAGCTTCTTGCCTCTGCGGCCGTTACTGAATTGAATGATCTTATTAAAGAAAATGTCAAAGTCAGTTTTTGTGGAGATATAGATAAATTTAAAACAGTCGGTATCTTTGATAATCTAGCTCGATTGCAAGAGGCCACCAAATTAAACACTGGGCTTAATTTACAAATTGCTTTGAATTACGGTTCGCTAGCGGAATTTACAAAAGCACTTAATTCAATGCAAGAAGCAAAAGCAGACTTTAGTAATATTACACAATTTTTAGATACCACAGGAATTCCTGAGCCTGAGCTCTTGATTAGAACTGGGGGCAGAGCGCGTCTAAGTAATTTTTTGTTATGGCAATTAAGAAATGCTCGTCTAGTTTTTTTGGATAGTTACTGGCCAGATTTTGATCAATCAGCTTTGGAGTCTGCCTTGTACTGTGAGGTATTTTGATGGTACAACTCAGGCTAGATGCTCAGGCTAGATTTAGGCGTGATGCGTGGATAGAGATAAATTTGAATCATCTTGAATACAATATTCAATCTTTATACGCCGAATTCAAGATGCCATTAATGCCGGTACTCAAAGCGGATGCTTATGGGCATGGGGCTACTGTGATTGCCCAAATATTAGACTCATATGATTTTATTTATGCTTATGGTGTTGCTAGTGCCGATGAGGCTCTTACTTTAAGACAAGCGACTAACAAAAAAATTGTTATTCTAGGAATTAGCCCGGAATGGTCTCTAGAACAGCTTCTAGAGCACAACATAGATATTACCATCGCTTCTTTGGAGGCTGCTGTTAAGCTCAATGATTTAGCTAAAAAGAAAAATCAACAAGCTAGTATTCATATCAAACTTGATACTGGCATGAATAGAATTGGATTTGCTCATGAAGAGAACATCAATCTTTTTAAGACTTTAACCAATTTGCATATTGAGAGCATTTTCACTCATTTTGCTGATCCATATAATTTGGAATTTAGTCTTCAGCAAAAACAATATTTTGAAAAATCCGCACAAGGTTTTTCTTGCTTGAAGCATCCAGGATCTTCTCCAGCATTAAGATTGGTGCCAGGACTCAGTGCTGATATTGTTAGAGTTGGAATTGAGCTTTATGGCTTAGAGAATCCCAAACTCAAACCGTTGTTGTCTTTATATTCAAGAATTAGCTTTGTCAAAAAAATTAATGCCGGTGAAACAGTAAGTTATAAATTAAACTGGCAAGCTCAGCAGGAGACTTATATTGCCACCTTGCCTTTGGGTTATGCTGATGGTCTCACTAGAGCTTTATCAAATAAACTATTAGGATATTGTAAGGGGCAAGTTATTAAACAAGTGGGAAACATAACTATGGATCAAGTTATGTTTGATTTAGGTTTAGACACTGATATTAAAGTTGGGGATGTTGTGGAGATCATAGGTCCGCATCGATCAGTCTCAGAATGGGCAAAAGCTGCTAACACAATTAGTTATGAGATCGTTTGTAACCTTAATTTGAGACTGCCAAAAACTTATACTAGGGATTGATTATGCAAGTAGTTTCTTCAATTGTTGATCTTGAGCAGATCTTGACCCATCAGCATACTAAGATGGCTTTGGTGCCTACTATGGGAGCTTTGCACGAAGGTCATTTATCACTGGTCGAAATTGCCAAGTCAAAAGCAGGCTTCGTGATGGTGAGTATTTTTGTGAACCCCCTACAATTCGGTCCTAATGAGGATTTCACTAAATACCCAAGAGATCTACGAAGTGATTTAGGCAAGCTTGCCGGCTTAGGTGTCGACTTGGTTTTTGCACCTGAAGTTGCAGATATTTATCAAAGCAAGCCAAAAGAGATTATGGCTAATCCACAACTCGCTAATATTTTATGTGGGCTTAGTAGACCAGGACATTTTGATGGAGTTTGTACTGTAGTTTATAGATTGTTTGAGTTGATGAATCCTAGCTTTGCTATTTTTGGTGAAAAAGATTATCAACAATTGATGATAATTCAAGATATGGTCAAATCCTATAAGCTTGCTGTTGAAATAGTTCCAGCGCCAATTATTAGAGAAAGCTCAGGGCTTGCTCTAAGCTCTCGTAATCAATATCTGAGTGATAGTCAAAAACTAGCTGCAGCAAATATTCATCAAGTGCTCAAGCGTTTTGCTAATGACGAAATTGATATTAATTTTGCCAGGGATTTTTTGTCTAAATTAGGTATAGAATTAGAATATTTGGAAAAACATTTTGCTAGAACTTATATTGCCGCTAAAGTTGGCTCAACGAGATTGATTGATAATGTCTAAGCTTTATATAGGACTTCGTATTTAATAAAAGCAAGTCCAGTGTTTTTGCTATCAATTGCTTTTGCCGCGGATTCAGATAGATCAACTTCGCGCCCAATTACATAAGGACCTCTATCGTTGACTCTGACAATCACTTGTTTATTGTTCTCTAAATTAGTCACTAGTAGATAGCTGTTGAGCGGCAAAGTTTTGTGAGCACAGGTCAAAGAATTTTTGTTATAAACTTCACTATTTGCTGTTATGCGTCCATGAAAGTCATCTCCGTACCAAGACGCTCTGGTGTATCTAATATCATGAGTTCTTTTTAATCCCCAAGTCGTGATTTTTTGTTTTACAAAAGGACTGATTTCTGAATTGATGGCCTGATTATCACAAACTAGAGCTTTGTCAAGATCTTTTGAACCGATCGCTAAATTACTCGATAGGCACAAGACCAACACTAAAGTAGTTAATTCATTTCTCAAAGGTTTTTTCATAATAGCAAACCCAATATGCCCAAATTTTAAAAAATGCTAAGAAAGGTATCTTATCTCGAATACCTGCCCTTAACCTTTCTAGGGTCTAATTAATATATATGAAGACATCACTTCATAAATTTTTGCTTTTACAAATAATTTGCTTGACTGCAGTCAGTGCAAATTATCAAGAGTTACCTCTAAATCAGCCTGCTTATCCAGTATCAAGTCCCAAATTTGAATTAGGTGTGCAAGATCAAGCGACAACTTACCAGCCATCAAATATTGGAATTATAGGTATACGCTATCTGCATAGACCTGGTGAAACTAGTACTGTAATTGAGGTCTATCCTCATACACCAGCGGCTGAATATGGAATTCGCGTAGGTGACAAAATTCTTGAAGTCAATGGTATCAATGTCAGGTCTCTAACTGCTGATGATGTTTATGCGCTTATCGCAGGAAGACCAGGCGAAGCAGTGAACCTCAAATTTATGCGTTGTGGACTATCTTGTCAAAGCTTCTCTACGACTATGAGACGCATGGATATGAATGAAGTTGCTTCCGATCAGGTTTTTAGAATATATCGCTATAATAATTGAGTGATAGAAAAAACTCTTTCCTCAAAACTTTTATACAAAGGTAAATTTCTTGATTTTGTTGAACACCAAGTTGAGATTGATGTTCAACCACCTCAAATTGCAAGCCGACAATTTTTTATTCATCCTGGTGGTGTCTGTGTTTTGCCTATTCTTGACGATAATAAATTTGTTTTGGTTAAACAGTACCGCAAAGCAATAGATCAGATTTTGATTGAAATCCCTGCAGGTAAAATTGATCCTGGAGAGACGGATACTCTTGAAACCGCTAAGCGAGAGCTTTTGGAAGAAACAGGCTATAGAGCAAATACTTGGATAAATATGGGAGAACTTATTCCTTGTCCAGGATATTGCACCGAAAAATTATATTTGTATTTTGCAAAAGATCTAGTTCCAGGAGAACAAGATCTAGATGAAGGCGAATTTGTTGAGCCATTGATTATCGATTGCGATACCGCAGTTGATATGATTTATGACGGACAAATTCGTGACAGCAAAACTGTCAATGCCATATTTATGTCGACTAAATATTTATCATAGAGTTTTTGAGCGCAATCACAACTGCCTCAGTGCGGTTTTTTGCACCAAGTTTTTGTAAAATACTTCTTACATGATTCTCTACAGTTTTTGTACTTAGCCCTAGCTTTTCTGCTATTTCAGGATTTCTCATACCATCTTTTATCATGATGAGTACATCCATTTCTCTTTTGGACAATCTATTTCTTTCTGGAAGCCCAGATGCTAAACTTTCGTCAGCCACGTGATCTTGTATCATTTTTCCCCCTTGTATAGTTGCTGTCATCCTGAGGAGCAAGCTTTGCTTGCGACGTCAGGATCCACATACCATAAGTAAATGGAGCGACTATTTTAACTACTAGTTAGATCAACCAAGAATACGATCGAAAAGATTTTCAGGATTTGTCTCAAGAGACAAATCGGCTACGATAAATTTATCGTGAAACCCTTTAGGTATCCTCGCTAGGTCTTTTCTAGTAGTTATTAGGTTTATACCCAATGAACTGACCTCAGTAACTTCGTCTAGATCAAAAAAATGATGATCAGGAAAAACCCATTCAGTTAATGGCTTATTTATTAGGCCTGGATATTTTTCTTGAATTAAATTTTTTATCATTTTGATTAAGCTCTTATGATCTGCTATCCCGGTAAAAACACCTACTACTTTAGTAGTGTCCAAAATTTTGTTTAAGCTTAGGTTAAATCTAATTGAAAATTTTTCTGGATTTTGTTTCTGCCATGCTTCATCTACTTTGGTGTAGATTTTAATGCAGTGATCAGAATTCCAATCAAACTCCCTATAAAAGCCTGTTTCAGAAGCATTAATTAATGTGAGATCAAAATCTTTTTCAAGCTTGAGATGTTGTTTGCCATCATCCAAAATAAAAATATCTATTTGTTCTTGCTCCAGAATTTTTTGAGCAGCGGAATATCTATCATGATAAACACCAAAACTTACTTCAATAGAGTTTGCTTGAAAGTTTT
>JAJTHA010000200.1 GCA_021299565.1 Candidatus Caenarcanales bacterium | reverse complement strand
TGCTCCGATCTTAAAGTGACCGTCGTCGTCTGACCCGCATCAGCACCGGTTTGTAAGAGTACATCGGCGGTAGCGGCTGTGTTTTGATACAGCAGTGAAATTCCGTTGAATTTCGTCGCTTGAGAAATATCATCGATGAGTTTGACACGCTCGTTGATCTCTCTTTGAAGTGCGTTTTTCTCGTTGGTACCGTTGGTTCCGTTGACACCTTGTACAACAAGCTCACGAATTCTTTGTAAGTTTTCTTGAATAATCGATAAACTTCCCTCAGCAGTTTGTATCAGCGAGATACCATCGGCTGCGTTTTGTTTGGATTTATCTAAGCCTCTGATTGTGGTCGTAAGCTTATTTGCGATACTTAAACCTGCTGCGTCATCCGCGGCTCTATTGACTCTAAAGCCCGTTGATAAATGTTCTATATTTCTTTGTAAACCTAAAGTATTATTTGCTAACGCTCGTTGTGCGAACATACTTTGTGTGTTTGTATTAACTACAAGTCCCATGCCTTTCTCCTTATCTCCTTAGTATTTAGTTTTTAATTGGATTGTTACTGACAAAGGTGTGTATCGGAGTTATGGCAGACTTCTGCCTCGTTCAAATTGCCCAAATATCTTGAGCAGCTAAACTGAAATGCCTAAAAACGAAATGTATTAGCAAGATGATATAATTATAAATGTATATAAATACCTATTAGCTTAATGGCATTTGAAATACCAGGTCTAAATTTTATTGGCCAGATGAACAGTTTATTGCGTTCTACGACTCAGGGCGCGGTTGAAGAGGCTTTATCTAAGGTTATACCTAATTTTAATACCATTAGACCTACCATAACTCAATGGCTAGCAAAAAGTCATCAAAGATTATTAGGACAAAGAATGGCTGGTAATAGTGTTGACGAAAAAGAAATCCAAACTTCTTATAAAATCCTCAAAAGTTCATTTGGTAATAGCTTGAGCCCGATTAGTTTTGTAAAAAATCTCTTGCGTAGTATTTTTGGGGTGAGCAAAACCCAGCGTGCGGTCAATGAATTGGGTAATTTGAAATCTTATGCTGACATGTATGATGCTCACAAGCATGTGAACCAGACTTTGGAGTTTTTGCTTAAATCGTTACGAGAAAGAATCTCACAAAGGGAAGGCCTTTTTTCCAAGTTAGGTTTGAAGCTTAATTCTAAAATCACTCAAGATCCCGTTATCACAAATATCAAAGAATCAATGGGTTCATGGCTCAATGTCTTCACCAATCTTTTGCACGGCGGCGTTGAAGAAATTGGGTTTAGCACAGGTGATTGGAGATTTGTTAATTGGATTAGAGATGAATTGCGTAATGGTTCAAAATCCGTTTACACACAGGATTTGGCTGATGCAGCGGAGAAGATCATTGAACAAGCTAATAAAGTCTGGCAAAAATCAAGACCTCAACAAGAATCACAAGCTCTAAATTCACTAAGTCATTCTAATGATCCTGGTGCAAGACAATTGGCAGAAATGTTAAGTCAAGCTGCTTAGTAAATTCTCCAACTCTTTTTTTAGTTGTCCGTAATCTTTTTCTTTGGAGTGATTTTTGATAGATATTACTAATAACCCTTTTTTCTTCAAAAGATTAGCCTTGGTGATATCAAGTCTGTAAAGCCTATAAATTTCTCTAAGCTTTCTTTTAATCAGATTTCTATCAACAGCTTTTTTACTGTAGCTGGTAGAAACTACAAAACCCACCAGCGGTAGTTTTTCCTTTAATTGCTCAAGCGAATCAGTAAAAACTAACCTCAAGTTTTTTGAGCTTATCTGTCTTCCTTTTTCGTAAGCTTGTTTAAATAAACCAGAATATCTAAGCCTTTCTTTTGAGCTTAGCATTGCAAACCTATAGAGCTAATCTCTTGCGTCCACGCGCTCTGCGTCTTCTAATAACGTTACGTCCACCTGGAGTGGCCATTCTAGCTCTAAAACCACTAGTTCTTTTGCGTTTTCTTTGAGATCCTCTTAATGTACGAAGCATAAGGTAAGTAATAATAGCAGAAATGATATTGGTATGTCGTTTCTGCGCTCTAAATTAGCTTTTAGCTTCTTGGACTTGAATTATTTCGTAATGTTTCGTTAATCATTCAGGCTGTTGAAAATACTTTATATTATAACTATGCAAATTTTACTATCTGGAGCAAGCGGGTTAGTTGGTACTGATCTAACAAAATACTTAGTTCAGCAAGGACATCAAGTTACCAAATTACAAAGAGACAAAAATAATCAAGGAATTTTCTGGGATCCAACAAAAGGAATCATAGAGGCAGAAAAAATTACTGGCTTTGATGCCGTGATTCATTTAGCAGGTGAAAACATTGCAAATAAAAGATGGTCACCATCTCAAAAGCAACTCATTAGAGATTCACGCATTAACTCTACTAAGCTTCTGAGTAATACTTTGGCAAGTTTGACCTACAAGCCAAAAGTTTTACTAACAGCTTCAGCGATTGGTTTTTATGGTGATAGACCGAATGAGACTTTAGATGAAAATTCTCAAAGAAAAGAAGGAGATTTTTTATCCGACACTTGTTATGAATGGGAATTAGCTACAGACTCTGCTAAGAAAGCCGGAATTAGAGTCGCTCATTCTCGCTTTGGTATCATTCTGAGTCCTAAAGGTGGAGCTTTGTCAAAATTATTGCTGCCATTTCAACTAGGAGCTGGTGGTATTTTAGGTAATGGCAAACAAATTATGAGCTGGATTGCTCTTGATGATGTGATTTCAGCGCTCGCTTTTCTTTTGGAAAATGATATTAGTGGTCCAGTTAATTTCACTAGCCCTGAGTCAGTGTCTAATCAACAATTCACAAATATTCTTGCAAAAGTTTTGTTTAGACCAGCAATAGCACCTGTGCCAGCGTTTGCTGCGAGATTGGTTTTTGGTGAAATGGCAGATGCATTATTGTTGTCAAGCGCTAAAGTTATGCCAAATAAACTTTCTAGCTCTGGTTATAAGTTCTTGTATCCAAATCTAGAAGTGGCTTTGCGTCATTTATTGTCTAAGTAAATAATTGTCATATTCGGCTCTAAGCTCAATTAACCATTGCGGAAATACATAGCCAAAGTTGGTCTTGCGGATTTTCATTCGCCAAAATTTACTGTAAACAAAAATATCTTCTTCGACCCAAATAGATTTCATGCGGTAAATGTTTAATCTTGCTAGTTCAATGAATTTATGGGCTTCTTCAAGTTTATTGTCTTTGATTTTGATAGTCGCCAAGGTTCTTTGAGCGCTTGCCAGTTCGTATAAATCTAAAGTATTTGGAAACATGATTTTCTGTTTTTCTGAAATGAGGTCTAAGGCAAGCTTTTCAAGCTTGTTTTTGTCGTAATTGTTTTGAATCAAATAATCAAAACGTGTTGGTAAATAAGCTACGGTTTTTAAGCCGAGAATAGAATTCACATCAGCTGAATTGATCATTGATGAATAACGTTGTTGAAAATTATTAATATGCTCTTGTAAAACTTTTAGTTCATTTTTTTGTTTTTTTTCTAAGCCCTTGGATATGAGCATTTGAGCCTTGTCTATATTTCCGTCACTTATGTAAGCAATCGCACAGTATTCGATATTTTTGCTATCTTTAATTTTTTTGCTTTCGTCGCATTGCTTGATTACCTCGTCTATATTTGCAGCAAGCAATAAGTCTCTTAAATCTTCATTGAAAGGCTCAGCTTTAATTGGCAAGAACAAGAATAAAACTAAAACAGCCTTAAATATTGAAAAGTTTTTCAGCATTGCGACTAGTTGTCTCTCCAAGTTCTTCGACAGAAATTTTGTAACAATCTGCAAGTATTTCTGCTACTTCTTGAACAAAACTAGGTTCATTTCTTTTGCCTCTTTTGCTTTGAGGTGCTAAAAAAGGACAGTCTGTTTCGATTAAAACCCTGTTGAGGTCAAGCTTTGAGGCGATTTCCCTGAAGTGGTCATTCTTCTTATAGCTTAGCACTCCAGACCAAGAAATGAAAAACCCCAACTGAATGCAGCTTTGAGCAAATTCTAAATCTCCCGTGAAACAATGTATAGTTCCATTGGTCTTGTCTCGTCCATCTTTGTAAAATTTTTCTAGAATGCTTAAAGTATCTTGCCAAGCATCTCTTGTATGAACAATTATTGGCAAATTATATTTGATTGCAAGTTGGATTTGAGATTCAAAGACCTCTTTTTGTTTTTTTTGTTCATGTTCTTCTTTGCAGTGATAATAGTCTAAGCCGGTCTCACCAACAGCTTTTAGCTTTTCACCTCTTGCCAAGGATTCACTTATGCGTGCATCTAAAATAGATTTTGAATCATCATTCCATTTTTCTATTTCAGTCGGATGTAATCCAAAAGCGGTGAAAACATTAGTGCAGTTGTTGCCATCATATTTTTTTGTTAGCTCAAGTAAAAAATCAATTTCTTCAAGATTGCAACAAGGGTGCACGAGTTTTTTGACTCCCTGGTCAAAGGCTCTTGCCATCATGGCTTCACGATCTTGATCATAGGAATCAAAACATATATGAGCATGAGTATCAATTAGAGTTGGCACGCTTAATATTGTAGCTTATAAAAAATCAATTTAGCCGAATCTGCCTTGGCTAGTCCATCTCTGGATATGTTTCATGTCAATGCCGGTTTTAGCAGATAGATCTTCTGGTAAAAGTTTTTCACCAAATCTCATCGCGGCTCTTGCTTTGTTGAACATTTCTTCGTCTTTGTCCCAGCAATCTTTGCAAACCCCAGTTGAAGTTGGGGGGCTCATTAAGCCTCCACACATTTGACATTGTGATAATTTAACCATTAGTTTTAACCTTACCTATACTATATACCCAGTACTATTTTTTAGTATCGTAATTTTTTATGCTGGGTATTTATCTTTTTCGATTGTGTAAGCCTGGCTTGAATTTTATCTCTTTTTGCAATTACTTCTGTTTGGATTTTATCTGCAACGTTGAAAATGATATCTAGTCTTTTTTCGAGGTGATCTGGTAATTTTTCTTTGCCCTTAATTTGATGCATTTGAGAAATTACAATCAATCTTTCTTTTAATAATTTAAGTATAGAACCATAATCATCAACAGCTAAATGTTCACAAACTTGATTATCAATTTTTTCAATTTCATCAAGTCCTTCACCAATAGTTCTAATTTTGTGCATTGTTCAATTGATTTTTATCTACTTAGAGATGCAACAGCCGATTTCTGTTGTTGATATTTGGCATTGATCACATCAAGTTGAGCAAATTGTTTTTTCATTCTTGCTTCTAATGCCTTAACAGAATTTTGTGCTCTTGTGATAGCAGTATCAGTTGCTTTAATTGAATTATCCACAGAAGAACTTACTTGATTAATCACACCATTAGTTGCAACGTCTGGATCAACATAGTCTTCTAATAATTCATTTACTTGAACCAAAATGCCTTTGTCACCGTTTGATAAACTGGAAAATATGGAAGTGGGATCACTAGTATTGCCCCAAAGTATTTTATTCACCATATCGGGGGCGGCTGCAAAAGCGGCATCAAATTTAGAGCTATCAAGGCTATAGCCAGTAAATTTACCTTCACTATCTAGAGTACTTTTGAGGCCAAGTGCTATAAAGCTGGTGTAAGTATCCACTCCATCAGCACCTGCTATGCCACCAAGTTTTGTCTTGATGTTAGACATTAGTCCTCGACTAAAACTATCATTTTTATCT
>JAJTHA010000171.1 GCA_021299565.1 Candidatus Caenarcanales bacterium | reverse complement strand
CCATCATAAATACTTAAAAGCGTTATAGACAAACGATTTTTGCGAATAATTTTCTCAAGCAATGTAAATTTGATTGATTGATTATTTAAAAAAGCTTGAGTCAGACTTTTATTAAATTTGATAGGCAATAAAACTCTATGAATATTTTTAATTGGACTCGCTAGGGCTAATTTTTCTTGATCTAATCTTTTCAACTCAGCATTATCAATTTTTATATGACTCAAAGAGAATCGAAGAATTATTGGTGCCATTAAAGATGTAACAATTGCCATAAACACAATAATTGAGAACATTTCAACGCTTAAAATTCCAACTTTAAGACCTATGGTAGCTATGATAATTTCCATTCCACCTCTTGCATTCAATGCAGCACCGAAGCTTAAAGCAGTCCAATGATCCTGTTTGGCAAATAATCTCGCGTTGATATATACTCCAACAATTTTGCCAAAGCAGGCTACAAAAATAACTATTAAGGCGATTGGTATGTATTGTTTATCAAAGACTTCTAACAGATTCATCTTCAAACCTGCTACTGCGAAAAATATTGGAGCAAAAACTCCTAGTGCAAAACTTTTAATTTTTTCAACAACATGATGAGGTAATCTTTGCATTCGACTAAAAATTATCCCAATTGCAAATGCCCCAAAAATTGCCTCCAATTTGAGAGCTTGACTTAGAGCGCCCCAAATGAAGGTTAGAACTATCACCAAAGTTAAAATACGATTTTCATCTTTTAACTTGTCCTGAACTAAATTGAGACTATGTTTAACAATTTGATAGCCCACAACAGCACTAAGGGCAATAAATAAAAGTACTTTCAAGATAGCAAGACTAGTACTAGCAAAACTTACAGAGCCTTCACTCAACAGACTCAAAACGACGGACAGCAAAGTCCAACCAAGAGCATCATCAACCATGCCAGCAGCAATCACTATTTGACCGATATTACGTTTCAACAATTTCATATCTATCAGGACTTTTGCAATAACAGGAATTGCAGAAATTGACATAGCTGTTGCAATAAATAATGAAAACTCAAGACGTTTATCGGGATTTACTAAAATCGTATCAGGTAAATATTGTCCTAAAAAAAAGCCAGAAACAAATGGTAATATGATGCCCCCAAGAGACACGATAATTGCAAGTTTGCCATTTCGTTTAATAAAACTAAGATCAGTTTCAAAACCAGTTATCAATAAAAGGAAAACCGCTCCAATCATACTTACTGTTTCTAGTAGATAGCCTTGTATATGGTTGGCAGGAATAACTAAACCAGAAAGAATTGGGAAAAATTTGCCCATGATGGAGGGTCCCCAGAAAACACCTGCAAGGATCTCACCAATAACGGCGGGCTGACCTATCCTATTTGCAATCTCACCGAATAATCTTGCTGTTAACAACAATACAGAAATTTGCACTAAAAGTGCTAGAACATCATTATGGGGAGCTGAAGAAATAATCTGCATTTTTCTTTAAGGAATCGTAACAGAAAACCTAATGCTTCTGGTACAAAACCCAGAAAAAGTCCATATTATCTCAAATTTATCAATGACTCGTACTCAAACTAATCAAGGAAAAAACTCAAAATCAAATCTTGATACAAAAATCTTAGTTTCAGTTGCTTATTGTCAAATGCCATAAAACCCAAATGCCCTCCATGGGGAGTATAAACACACTGAATATGAGAGTTTTGAATCTCAGGAAAACATTCTGGACCTAAAAAAGGATCATCAAGAGCACTTAGAATTACTGTTTTGACTTTTATATTTTCCAAATACTGATCAGAACTTGCTTGCTGCCAATAATCATGCGCATCAACAAAGCCATTGAGTGGAGCTGTATAACGATTATCATAATCAAAAAAGTTTTTCAATTGAAAGTAATTGTTGTCGTTAATTAAACCAGGAAACATTTTTTGCTTACGTCTGATTTTACGACGTAAATTACTCAAAAAATTATTCATATATATCTTTGTATTTGGTCTGGAGAGCGCTTCCGCTGAAGACTTCAAATTAACAGGTGGACAAATTGCAATTGCTTTTTTTATTCTAGGATCAACTTGCCTAAAATCTTCTCCAAGGTATTTAAGTACAATATTGCCGCCAATACTAAAGCCAACCAAATAAACCTCACTGAAGTAATTATCAATTGAAGCTAATATATCTCTCAAATCTTCTGTTTTTCCACTATGATAAGTTGCAAGATGTTTATTTAATCTGCCACTACAAGATCTCAAATTAACCAAAACTGAATTGATTGATTTTGATGCCAATGTCTTTGCAGTATTTATCATATAAGCATCTTTACTACTGCCTTCTAGACCATGAATTAAAACTGCTATTTGGGTCGAACGTGAATCAACTAGAAAATAATCCAAATCTATAAAATCTCCATCACTGGTATCGATAGTGATTCGCTTAAAACCAAAATCTTTATGATTAGAAATCTTAGCTAGCAAAATTGGAAATATTGTTTGGAAATGAGGATTTGTACGAAGTGGAATCAATATATAATTGAGCTTAGCACGCGAGCATTATTATCAAGAATTATGAGTTTAAGTAAATATGACGTGAAATACAGACCAGATATAGATGGCATAAGAGCAATAGCCATTCTTTCTGTCTTGCTGTTTCATCTTAAACTAGGCTTTAGTGGTGGCTTTGTAGGCGTAGATGTGTTTTTTGTGATTTCTGGTTATTTGATCACAAAACTAATTGTTAAAGACCTCGATTCAAATAAATTTGATCTTAGAACCTTTTGGTCACGAAGAATAAAAAGAATTATGCCAGCTGCTTTTGTTGTGATTCTAACAACTTTAGTCGCAGGTTTTTTTATCATGCTACCTAACGATTTTGAGAGGCTTGCTTCATCAGTTATATTTCAACAATTCGCTATTTCTAATTACTATTTTTGGGAGCATGTCAAATATTTCGACGGTAGTGCTGATACCATACCGACATTACACACTTGGTCTCTTGCTGTAGAAGAACAGTTTTACCTTTTATATCCCTTATTGCTGCTTGCAATTAGTAAAATAAGAGCAAAATTGAAAATCACTATACTGGCTGTCATTGCTCTAATATCTATAATACTTTGTCAATCATATTTAGCCAGCAATCCTACTCAAGCATTTTACGTACAATCTGGAAGATCTTGGGAACTAATTCTTGGTGGTATCACCGCGCTTTTAATCCCTAAAGATTTTGCCTTCAATAAAATACTAAGCCTTTTAGGCTTGCTGATGATTTTATTTAGTGTTTTTTCTTATAACAGTTTAACTCCTTTTCCCGGAATCAGCGCTCTAGTTCCCTGTCTTGGAACGGCTTTGCTGATTTACAGCAATTCATCTCCTAATCAAGGATTCACCTATAAATTACTAAGTTCAAAAACAATGGTTAATATTGGGTTGATTTCATATTCGTTATATCTTTGGCACTGGCCGATTATTGCTTACAGTAGATATATTTTTGGAGACCAATTAACCACTAGTCATTTAATCATGATTTTTTTGGCAAGTTTTGGCTTAGCTATTTTTTCTTACAAATACATTGAACAACCCATCAGAAACTTACCAAAAGAATTTAGTAAAAGAAAAATCTTTGCTTATGCTGCGCTATCAATGCTAGTTATCATAAGCATTTCTCTGATAATCAAAACAAGCCATGGACTCAAATTTCGTTTCAAACAAAAAGAACTTGCAATAGTAGAGCAATTGAAAAAACCTAAGAAATATGCTTCGAGAACAAAAGATCTAAAAAACAATACTCTGGCTCGACTCGGGGTAGATCAAAAAGAACAAATAGATTTTATTGTTTGGGGTGATAGTCATGCAATGTCTTTGGCGCCGCTAATTGATGAAATAGCAAAAGAACAAAAGCTTGCTGGAATTATTGCAGCTAGAGTTGGCACCATACCGTTGATTAATGTTTGGAGACCAACTAAAGCTCATGCAAAAAAATCTAGGCTCAAATGGAGTCAAGGTGTAGTGGATTATATAAAGAAGCACAAAATCAAAAACGTAATTTT
>JAJTHA010000118.1 GCA_021299565.1 Candidatus Caenarcanales bacterium | reverse complement strand
TTTTTGAGCTTCTGGTAATTCTTGTAAAATCCTTTGGGAGTCTATGACTGCAATTGAGAATTTTGAATCGGCAGCTTTGATCTGGCTAGCTAGTATAAATGAAAAAACAAATATTATTGTTGTATATCTAAGAGCTTTCATAAGTTATATTATAACCTAGAGCTATGTTAATTAGAAGAATAGTTACTGTAATTTCAATTATTCCTTTGCTTTTTTTGTTCACTGCTTGTTCGGTGATTGGTTTAGGCAAAAAGAAATCTGGCAATGGTGATGATGGTAAGGTAACGGTATATTTCACCAAAGCAAGTGATGAGCTTGGTGTTGTTTTAATCCCAGTGGTAAGAGAAGTGCCGAAGGACAAAAGTCCATATCAAGTTGCAATCGCTGAGCTGTTCTTGGGACCTAGTCTTGATGAAAAAGAAAAATTACAACTTTGTTCTGAAATCCCTGAAGGTTCTCGATTAATAAAAGTCGAAGAAGATAAAAAAGAAATCAAGATAGATATTTCTAGTCAGTTCATGGATGGTGGCGGCTCAGAGTCAATGCAGATACGCTTTAGACAATTGAGAGAGACCGCGTTGAATCTTGCAAAAGGCAGACCAGTTTACTTATATATCGATGGAACGCTGGCGCAGAAAATCGGTGGCGAGGGGCTTGAGATCAAACAACCTCTCAATGATAAATAAAGATTCTATATTCTTGGAGTCACTTGCAGACTTGACTGGAGAGTTTGCTAATGAAATTCTTGAATTGTTTGAAGATCACAAAACTGTGGTGATTTTGTTTTTTGCAGAGATGGGTTCTGGCAAAACAACTTTTATTAGATCACTTGCCAAAGCTTTAGGGATTGATGGTTTAACAAGTCCTAGTTTTATTGGTTTAAATGAATACGAGCATCAAGAATTTAAAATTATGCATTATGATCTTTATCAACATAATATCGATAATGAGTATTTGATCGATAGATTAGCAACTGGAAACAGCTTGGTATTACTAGAATGGGCAGAAAAACTGAGTTCTGAAGATCTATTTATTTTTGGAGCTAGCGCTAGATTAATTAAAATTGAGATTCGGGTTAATCACGATGATTCTCGTAGTTTTGTTTTTTGCTAAAATAAACGAATTATGCCTAAAACATTAAATAGAGAAGAGAAAAAAGTTGTTTCTGTAGTTGATGAATTTAAAAAGGCCGTAAAAGTAAAAGGCGATATTCAGAGCTGGCAAGATAACCATTTGGCTAAGTTCAGAGATAAAATGAGAATAGTTGCGAAAGAAACTAGAGGTGCTTGGACTTTGGATTTTTATGAGGCATTGCAGGATTTAAATAAAGAGAGCATCAAAAGAGAGCTCAATTAGTTTTAGCTTAAAATTAAAAAAACCCTGATACGTTTTAAGTCTCAGGGTTTTTAACACTTTTGCATTGTGAGGGGGATTACGGTCTAGACGGCTCTTCTGCTGCTCGATAAGAGTTTTCAGCAGTGTCGGCAAACTCAAGTACTTCACCTAAGCCTTTAAGTTTGTTTTCGTATTTCGTAATTAAGCTGTCCAGTTCCTTGCGAGTTCTATATAGCGTGCCAAGTTCTTTGGCATACTTTTTAAACTCATCTACTATATTATCCATTCAGTAATCTCCTGGGCAATGCTTTAACCACAGACAATAATTAGAATCGGCAGTTCAGGCAAAGTTCTTTAGCTCTAAAAGACGTATTTTGAGCTTATGAAAGATATTTTAAACAGTCATTAGCTTTTTGAGCAAGACTCTGACGTCAATATCATCCATTTGGTGGAGTAAGGACATGACAAAAAAGAATCAAAGCCGCGCGCAGCGCAATAACCTGGCGAAGCCAGGACAAAGCTACAAGCTAAACACAGATTTTTCTGCCGCCGCTTGTGCCGCAGAAACTTTAGGACGATACATCTCTATATCTTTTGGACTAACATCTCTTGCGTAACCGCAGCCTTTCACATCAGAACAAGCTAGTTTGTCGCCGCGTTTGAGGGTTTTGTACATCATTAATTTGCTGCACTCAGGGCATTTTAGATCTATTGGTGGATACCAAAAAGTCGAATCACATTTGGTTTTAGACCAAGCGCTACAGCCATAAAAAATCTTACCAAAGCGAGATTTTTTCTCGATAATATCTCCGGAACAGCCTTCTTTAGAACACTTGACGCCGATTTTCTTTTGCAGTGGTGAAACATATTTGCATGTTTCGGTAGTGCATGCAATGTAATCTCCATAGCGTCCGTATCTAATTACCAAACTGCTTTTGGCTTTACACTCAGTGCAATCTTCTTCGGTGAAAGGTCTATCTTCAGGGGCAGGTTTGCCTTCTTTGGTCAGGTTTACTATAGTTTGGCACTCTGGATATTTGGAGCAACCCAAAAATGGTCCAAAGCGACTAGATTTGAGTAGCATTGGAGCTGTGCAAGTTGGACATTGATGTTCAGTTGCAATTGTTACATTTGCAATTTCTTCAGAAGCTTTTTTGACTATATCAATAAAACCATCATCTAAATTGCTTTGTACTGGTTCACTGCTTTTTTCTGAATCGTCTGATTTTTTCTTTTTGCCTTTTTTGACTTGTTGTTTTTCTTTGATCTTCCAGTCTTTGCCTAAATAAAATTCTTTGATCATGGTGACCCAGTCTTGGTTCTCTTCTGCAACAGAATCAAGTGAGCTTTCCATTTGGGATGTGAATTCGACATTTATATATTTGCCGAAATGATCTACCAATAATCTATTTACCTGCATGCCTAGTTTAGTAGGTCTAAGCGCATTAGAGTTATCGACTTTTTCTACATACTTTCGATCTTGAATAGTGTTGATAGTAGGCGCATAAGTAGATGGTCTACCGATTCCAAGTTCCTCAAGTGTTTTTACTAAGCTAGCTTCATTAAATCTTGGAGGTCCTTCTGTGAAATGTTGGGCAGGATTACTTTTGACAACAGAGACTTTATCGTCTTCTGCCAGATTGTCTGGAAATATAGAATCTATTTCTTCAGCTTCAGCATCTTCATCAATTTCAGTGTGACCATCGTAAACAATAGAATAACCAGCAAAAACTTTTTTGCTTTGACTTGCTCTAACTAAAATATCTTTTTTGCTAGATTCAATTTCTACGGTTTTGATTTCTAGTTTAGTAGGCACCATTTGTGAAGCTAAAAACCTCTGCCAGATTAGTTTGTAGACTTTGTATTGATCGTCAGATAAATATGCTTTGATTGATTCTGGTGTCTTATCGATATAGGTTGGTCTGATAGCCTCGTGTGCATCTTGTTCATTGGCTTTTTTGACTTTGCCATAAATATTTGGAGTTTCAGGGTAATAATTAGCTCCAAATTTTTCTACGATATATTCTTTTGCCATTTCGATAGCCTCTGGAGCAATTCTCAAGCTATCAGTTCTCATATAAGTAATAAGACCGACTTGATCTCCAGAAGAGAGTTTGACCCCTTCGTATAAAGTTTGAGCAACTTGCATGGTTTTTTTGACCGAGTAGCCTAATGCGCTACTAGCTGCTCTTTGTAAAGTTGAAGTTTTGAAAGGTGGTTGGGCTTTTTTAGAACTTGGTCTTGAGCTGATACTTGCCACAGACAAACTAGACTCTTTAATTCTATCTGTAACAGATTGCATTTCTGCTTGAGAAGAAATTACTTTGTTTTTATTCTTGTCATCAAGTGGAGTTGAAACCCTTTTGCCGTCTAGGTTCACGAGCCTTACGTTGAAATTAGGTTTTTTGTTTGCAGCGTTTACATCAAGGTTAAGTGTCCAATATTCTTCTGGAGTAAAAGCCAAAATCTCATCTTCTCTTTCACAAATCAATCTCACTGCAATTGATTGCACTCTACCAGCACTTCTGCCACCAATTTTGCGCCATAGTATCGGGCTGATTTTATAACCTACCAACCTGTCCAAAATTCTTCTGGCTTGTTGTGCGTTAACTAGACCGATATTAATATCTCTTGGACTGGCAACAGCGTTTTTGACTGCATCAGGTGTAATTTGATTGAACGCTACTCTTGTGATTTGACTAGCTTTGCAATCGAGTACCTGCGACAAATGCCACGCTATAGCTTCCCCTTCTCTATCAGGGTCGCTTGCTAGATAAACTTTTTGAGCTTTTTTTGCGTATTGCTGTAATTCTGAAACTACTTTTTGCTTGCCACTCATGATTTCATAACTAGGTTTAAAATCATCTTTAACGTCTATGCCTAAGCCTTTATCCGGTAGGTCACGAATATGACCAATACTTGACTTGACCAAGTAATCACCGCCTAGTATTTTCGTAAGAGTCTTGGATTTAGCAGGTGACTCTACTATCACTAGGTATTTGAAGTCTTTTTCTTTTTCCTGAGTAGCTGCCATCTTTATATATACCTACCTATAGCATAAAAAAGCACCGAAAGTCATAAAATTCTTATAATTCTTAATTTAAGCGTATTTACAAATAGTATCCTTGTGAGATATTATTAATACAGATTAACGTGATTGCTGTAAATCCCAGCTCGAATACTAATCCGAATAATGCCCTCGGGGCCAAAAAGCCTGTTGAGAAAAATTCTTTTTTGAGATTGGCTTCTCATAAGGATTCTCACGCAAGTGTTCTTGACCAAAATTTAAACGATCTGATACAAGCAGAAGATCTTGAAAAAACAAATAATAGAGTTTTAGCTGCTATTCATAGTGGTGCTCAAAAAGCAACTGAACTTGCTAAAAATAGTGGATCTGCTACCAATGATTTATTACATGGTTTTGGAGTGCTTGGAAAAAGTGCGTTTGGGAAATTTATCGATAATCCATCTTTTGTTGCTGGTGCTACTGGTATCGGAGCATTGATAGCTGGAGTACAAAGCATTAAGAGCGCAACTAGAACAGCTTCGAGCTTTTTTAATGCAAAACAAGATGACAATCCATGGCTCTTGCATGGAGCGATGAGTTTGTTGTTAGCCGGTTTGACTGCTGGTCTTGCTGCACCTTTTATTGGAGTAGCTAGCCCATTTACCAAAATTATGAATGACCAAAAAGTAGTTCAAGTGAAAACTCTTTTAGGCGCAATAATTGCCCCAGTTGCTCTATCCAGCTTTATGAAAGCGTCTAAAGGTGTTTCTTTATTTAGTAAAATCCCATTTTTAGGTGGGTCAATTACTGAAATCGCCAAAACAGTTAATCAGGGAATCAGACACGTTGCTCTTCCAGAAGTTAATGTCTCAAGTCCACAAGGCGCTGGACAAATTGCTGGAGCTCCTGGTTAAACCAATAATCTATCCAATAAATCATTAATGATAGCTGGGGAAGCTTTACCTTCAGTGGCTTTCATTACTTGACCTACAAAAAATCCTCTAATTTTTGGATTGCCAGAACGATACTGTTCTAGTTGTTTTTGATTGTTTGCAATAACATCTTTGACAATCTTTTCTATAGCTCCAGTGTCGGTGATTTGTGCAAGTCCCTTTTCGTCAATGAGTTTCTGTACATCAATTCCTGTAGCGAGTAATTCGTTGATGATATCGTTTTTGGCGATATTGTCCGAAATGATTCCTGATTCAATTAATGAAATCATCTGAGCGAGTAGTTTTGGACTTAGTTTGGTCTCAGAAAGCTCTAGTTTGTTTTCATTGAGGTAGCCAGCTATCGGTCCAATTAACCAATTGGCAGCTTTAGTTGCGTTGACTCCACTATTAAGTACTTTTTCGTAAAACATTGCAGTTGCAAAATCATCTGTGATTGCTAGTGCAGCTTCTTCATTGAGCTTGAATTCTAGAACATAGCGATTTTTCTTTTGTACGGGGAGCTCTGGTAGAGAAGCTTTCACTTCTTCTATATGCTTTGCTTCAAGTATCAAAGGTAAAAGATCAGGCTCCGGGAAATAACGATAATCATGAGCATCTTCTTTGGATCTCATAGAAAAAGTCTTACCAGAAGTTTCTTCAAACAATCTAGTTTCTTGTACTATTTTTTCGCCTTTATCAAGAAGTTCTGATTGGCGTTTGTATTCATATTCTATTGCTCTTGAAATAGATCTAAAGCTATTTACGTTTTTGATTTCAGCTCTAGTACCAAGTCCTTGACCGGCAAGATTAAGTGAGATATTGATATCGCATCTCATAGAACCTTCTTGCATATTGCCGTCGCATACATCTAAATACAACAAAATTTTACGTAACTCTTTGACATAAGCAACAGCTTCTTCTGCGCAGCTGATATCAGGCATTGAAACTATCTCTATAAGTGGTGTTGAAGCTCTATTTAGATCTGCTAGGGAGTAATCAGAGCCATGCAGTCTTTCTGCGCCAGCGTGTACTAATTTGCCGGCATCTTCTTCCATGTGTATTCTTAGGATTCTTACGTCTTTGGTTCCGATATTTAATATGCCGTGATTACAAATCGGCTTATCGTATTGAGAGATTTGGTAGCCTTTTGGTAAATCTGGATAAAAATATTGTTTGCGGTCAAATTTGGAATGTAAATCAATCTCACAACCCAGCGCTAGTCCAGCTTTGATGGCATATTCAACGGCTTGTTTGTTTAAGGTAGGCAATACTCCCGGGTAGCCCATGCAGACAGGACAGGTATTAGCGTTGGGAGCTGCACCAAATTTGGTTGAGCATTTACAAAATAGTTTAGAAGCAGTTTTGAGTTGAGCGTGTACTTCTAAGCCTATTACTATTTGATATTTTTGCTGAGTAGCTGTCATAATGTAAATTTTAACACGATAAATGCTAGGTATATATATAACAGCCGGATATCCAAATTTAGAAAGCACTAAAGCTGCTTTGAAAGTTTTGGATGAGCTAGGTGTAGATCTCATAGAATTAGGAGTGCCGTTTTCTGATCCACTTGCTGATGGACCGGTGATTCAAGAAGCTAGTCATCAGGCGCTTTTAAATGGGACTAATCTGGATAAAGTTTTTAATGTTTATCAAGAAAGTGGCATTAAAACCAAAACAATTTTATTTTCTTACTACAATGCTTTATTCGCTTATGGCTTTGATAAAGTTATTCAAAAGTGTTTGGAGACTGGAATTAAAGGTGCTTTAATTCCAGATCTTCCTGTCGAAGAAGCAAAAGAACTTGCTGTTAAATTTCAGGCGAATAATCTGGAGTTGATTTTACTCGCTGCAGTAACAAGTTCGGATTCTAGACTAAAAGATATCGCTCTAAATTCTAAACCTTGGGTTTATTTGGTAAGTAGTACAGGGGTTACTGGTAGTAGTTCTAGTAAAGAATATGATCTCAAACTGATAGTAGATAAACTTAGATCTTATGCTCCTCAAAATCAGATAGCGATAGGCTTTGGTATAGATTCTAAAGAAAAAATCAAAAAAGTATTTGACCAAGGTGCAGATATTGCCATAGTGGGTACAAAAGCTGTAAGGGTGCTAAAAGAAGAAGGAATAGAAGGATTTAGAAAATTTATATGCTCGCTCTTGTAAGTTTATTTGTTGTAGTCATGGTGAGTATCATTGGTATTAAATGTGCTGCGATACTTTTGGAGCTTACGGGTTTGTCGCGTGATATTGCAAATTTTCAGGCGATCTCTGCTTTTACTGGGACTGGTTATACAACCAAAGAATCCGAAATCATAATGGATCATCCTTTGAGAAGAAAAATTGTACAAGTTTTGATTTTGGGAGGTAATATTGGTGTCACTACTTCTATTGCATCTTTGATTTTGACTTTTGGTGGTCATAGTCATGATGATATTTGGGTCCAAGTTTTATTCTTATGTTTGGGGCTGGCTTTGATGTATACAGCATTAAATAGTCAGCTTGCTTATAGAGTGCTTCGTAAATTAACCTTGAAAATTTTTAGAGATATGAAACGTCAGGATCTGCATGATTTTCATCAGGTACTTGGTATCGGAAGAGGTTTTGGAATAGTGAGATTGGTTGTTGAGAATGATGGTCACTGGATGATTGGACGCGCGCTAAAGGATATGAAACTCGATCGTGAAGGGACTTTGGTGCTTGCAATAGAAAGAAAAGTGCCACACTCCAAAAAAATAACTTTTATTGGTGCGCCCAATGGTAGTACACAAGTCTCTGCTGGAGATGTTTTGACATGTTTTGGTAGACCAGAAGCAGTGTGGTCTTTGTCTGAGCGAGAGCCTGGGCTTGAAGGTGATAAACAACATGACGAGGCTTGCGCGAAGTTGATGGAAGTCAATATTCAAGAAGCGGCGTGATTAGCTATTCTTAACTGTGGAATGATATAATTATAGGTCCCCCTTGTTGAAGGGGTTGAAGACTGGAAATTTGGTGGAAGAATATTTATCATCGTCATCCTGAGGAGCTGCGAAGCAGCGACGTGAGGATCCAATTCGAAAGATTGAGTAGATCAATTTGTTCTCTATGTAATTGAAATTTAGTAAATAGCATAGAGCGCAAAAACATGACTTAAGTCATGTTTTTGCTAGGGGGCGTATAGCTTTGACAGAGATATGATGTGATAAAACGCGAGTCCTGTTAGCCTAGGCGCATGTGATAGCCAAGGTAAAAATACGTGCAAACGAATTTGAAGTAACTGCAGTTGAGGCAACTCCTGCTTACGCTCTAGCAGCGTAGTCCTAACATACTTGGACAACTTACTTGTTGATTTGGGGATGACCGCCTCTTCAGCAAGGCACTAACAGGTCACTGCGAGAATTATGCTTTGATAGGTTTAGCATGAGGATCTAAGAAAAGAAGCCTAGAACCCGTTGAGTGTCTGTGCTCTTACGAACGGTAACATCGTAGATTTACAGACTACACTCGTAGTGCTTTATTTCGGACCATCTTTGGACGCGGGGGGCAGTTCCCCGCCGCCTCCACCATTTTTTATATTTTGCAATAACAACTACAAACATTGTGGAAGCGGGTGAAACTGCCACGCGATGGGATCTGCATAGCTTTTTCACTTATTGGTTTTTTCACGACCATCGCTGAGTTCCCCGCCGCCTCCACCATTTTTTATATTTTGCAATAACAACTACAAACATCGAGGAAGCGGGTGAAACTGCCCCGCGATGGGATCTGCTTAAGCTACGAAGTTGGAAAACTATTTCTAAAGCTTGATGTTTTGATTTTTTTTGCCAATAACAATCACTGGTATTTTTGATTCTTCAAATAGCTTAACCAGCTTTTGATCTTTTGCAAAAAAATCATCCAAATGACTTTGCCCAATAATCATTGCTCTGGTGCCGATGTCACTAGATGAAATCGTTTGAACTATTTTTTGGTTTCTTTCTGCAAGCAAATATTCATATCTTGTTTGTTTATAGTAATCTCTTAGTGCTGTGTCATCTTCAAGCTTTGTGATTTGTACTGCTAGTCTTTGGTAAAACATATCCCACGCAAGAGGATCTTGATTTGCCGTAGAACGTAAGTGATTTAAAAATACTTCTACAGAACTTGCAAAAAGCCTTTTCTTTAAATCAGAATTTAACGAAAGTCGATCGAGCTCTTTTTCTAGTTGTAATGAAAAAGCTATCAAGAAATCCGAGCTCAGATTCCTCTGATAAGCTTCAATAAATTTTCTTGTGAGCATTCCTAAGGTGTGATTGGCCCCTTGTACGTGGTCGGAGGGGAAAAATATATGATTTACTCCAGCTCCAATAGTAATTAGTGATGGTAATAAATTTCTTATACCTTCAGTTTCAGTGATTGATTCAGCTGTATGCTTCACAAATCCACTGTTTAGAGAATTTATTGATTTTTGTTTTGATTCATGTTGAATAATACTTTCAGGACTAACGCCTTGTGCCATTAAATTTGCGGCAGACATTCCTGGAGGAATTTGACTTAGTATTCCGCTCGGATCTCCACCGCCTTCTACTAGAGATGAGCTCATGGGAATTTGTTCGGATTCATATAACTTTTTTTGAAACATAAAATTTCGTCTTCTAATATTTACATCGTCATGAAGATCAAGTTGAAGAATCACAACTTTTTTACTATTTGCCATTTCAATATTAGATATCTGGCTGCTGTACAAAACTTGAATATCAATCCCAGAATTTGCTAGCTCAGTTACTGCATCATCTACCAATGGTTTAATCTCTCTAAATTGTTTGGAGTTTGGATTGGAGAGTATTTCTCTTGATACAGGAAAGGCTTTAGCAAATTTTGCATCAATCAATTTTAAGATTGAAGTGCTATTGGGTCTTTGAGAATGCGGTATGTTATGAATTGCATTAATAAAATCTCTTATTGAATTTAAGTTCGCTAATTGTGTCCTTGTTTGATGCTGCAACCATGTTTCAGCATTGATCTCAGAATTGCTACCAGAATCGTCATTTTTAGTACCGCTTGTTGATGCTTGGCGTGATACTTGATTATTTGTTGTCTGCCTACCTGCATTTGGGCTAGGATTAACTTCGGACATATAAATAATATATACCCAAGGGATTTAAGCCTGAAGTTGAAATCCCCCCTTGCAACATAGCCCCATTTATGTTATTATCGTAAGTCCCATGACAAAGCCTATATCTAATGACGCCTTATCTTCAGCGATACCTCGAGATGGCAGGGCTTCCGCATTCCCTATTATCTAGCCACTAATATTCATGTAAGTGGCGGCCACT
>JAJTHA010000100.1 GCA_021299565.1 Candidatus Caenarcanales bacterium | reverse complement strand
TAAATTTGTTACAACTTTTACAAACAAAAGGGGTGAAAGTGCTTATCCAGAAGGAGACTCTTTTTATGGGACTCCTGGTGCTTCTAGGAAAATGAGAGTTAGATTCCCTTTTACTTTTAATTTGAATTTGGACTAAGGTGATTTCACATATTAAAATGGTAATTTCTATCCTTCCTGAGCTTGCTAAATCCAAAGAAAGAGAAATTAAATCAATGATTAAGTATATTGATTTCAAGAAGAAAACCATTGGTAGAAAAATGGTTATGGTTTTTAGAAAAAACTATTTCAAAAAAGATGATTTGATTTTATTTGCTGATTTGATTAAATCTAAGCTGCTTGTGACAATGTAGCCAGTAATTGTCTTACTTGGTCAGGATCATCATGGCTACTGCGAATACCAACTTTTTCTAAACCAGGGTTTTTAGGAAAACCATCACGAATAGAACTTGCTATTTTTGCAACAACATTCATAAATGCTTCATCTTGTGATCCAACAAATTCTATATTGTTGGCAGAATTTCTATTTAGTTCTTGAATAACAGTAGTGTGAGCTGGGTTTAATTGCCCAATTTGTACTGCCACCAATCCACACATTTCGTTTTCACCAGTCTTAATTCCTTGTATAGGGTGATGTACGTATATTCCACCGTCAGCATAAACTCTCAAGCTCAAATTACCTAATTCATCAAAACGGCTCGGGCTGTTTGTATCATTTTCAAGAAGTTGCAAGGATGTTAAAAGCGCTTGTTGTTCTTTTGGATCTAGTTGGAGCTCATCTAGCTTAATATCTATGATTGGAGGGCTGACATATTTTTTTGCGTTAGGTGTCGAGCTCATATGCGACTTAGCTAAGCTGATTTGGCTGGGCTCAATATCTCTGCTTGTGCTTTGGGGAGTCCTAATATAAAATGCTGGCCTTATCTGAGTCATACTTAAATTTATATCAAAGTTGTGAGAGTTTTTCACGACATTTTTGTTAGTCCTTAAATATAAAAATGGCACGCCTGGTATTCCAGTAATTCTCAATATCTGCCTGCTATTATTTTAGGTATGCAATTTGACCCTAGACAGCTCTACTTACACACTAATGAAGCAAGGATTGCTTTATCAAATGCCAGCCAATTCGCTCACAATCTCAAGGGACAAGAAGGAAATGAAAATCCTAGCATTAATTATTCACGTGAGCAGTTGACGAAGATTTTGCGAGAATTTCACGATCCGGGTAAAGAAGGGCAAGAGCTTCGTCTGAATACTAATATAGTTAAAGATGATTCTACGTCACAAGTAAATGATTTAGTTAATTTTTTAGGTGAGTTGGCTTCAGCCAAAAATCATATTAAAGCTCTAGGGACAATTCTTAGTAAGTCTCTTTCTAGTATTCAATTTCCAAAGGACAGTCACGAAAGTAATGTATTGAAATTTCTGCAGAACTAGGGATCGGGTACGACAAAGGTGACGCAAAACATTCTCCCCAAATTTTTCTGTGAATTTTAAAATCTCCGTTGAAAGCGCAAGTACGTGATGCCCATCACGTACTTGCTCACTCGTGACACAAAATCATAGATTTTATTGCTACAAAGCTTCGAATCTTGCAAGGTGATACCAAAAAAGAAAACCCCCATGAAAATGGGGGCTTTCTTTTTAAATGGCACGCCTGACATTCGCGCAGAATAGCAAACAAGTGAACTAGGCTTTTTTCTGAAGCCTGCGCATCGCAGCAAAGCTGCGACTCGAACCCAAGAAACGATTGATAATCGTTTCTTGGCAATGGATTGTGTTAGAAGAGTCATATAGAAATAAAATAGCCCCATATGGGGCTATTTTATTTATGATAATGGCACGCCTGACAAGATTCGAACTTGTGACCCTCTGCTTAGAAGGCAGATGCTCTATCCAGCTGAGCTACAGGCGCTAATGCGAATAAACCGCATTCAAAAATATAGCATGTAAAATTATCCAGTCAAAAAGGGTAAAACATATATTAATAATGTCGTATTTATTATCCTTTGTTAAACGATGGATATGAGCTTTTAATTCTTCAGATGCTATAATTAATATATCCAATTGGGTATATAATTGATGAAGTTATTCTTCTATACTAAGTCAAGCGGTAAAAGTCCTATTCTGGACTATATTGATGATTTAAGTCTCAAAGACAAAACAAAAATACTTGCTTGCTTAGACAGTATAGAGCAAATGGGTTTCGAAAGTCCCAGAGTAGAATTCAGACAAATTGAAGGTAAACTATGGGAGATCAAAATTAAACTTAGTTCAGGCGGGCATAGAATTTTTTATGTGACCTTAGCTAAAACAAGAATGGTCTTACTGCATGTATATCAAAAGCAATCGCAGAAAGCCCCAAAGAAAGAAATCGAAATAGCATTAGCTAGAATAAAAGAGGTAGAAGCAAATGAAAAATATTACAAAGAATAGAAAAACTCCAAAAGTAATTAGTTTGAAATCAGTGATTAATCAGAACATGAAAGATCCAAATTTTGCCGAGCTCTATCAAAAAGAACAACTTATCAATAATATTGCAAAAATGATTAGAGATATTCGTAAAAAAACAGGCATGACCCAGTCTGAATTTGCCAAAGAAGTCCAAACCACTCAGCCAGTTATAGCGAGGCTAGAAGGTGGCAAAGATAGCCGTACTCCTTCCATAGATCTTCTTATGAGAATTGCCCACGCTGCGGGTACTAGATTAAATATTAGGTTTCAAGCTTAAAAAGGGTATAATATATATTAATAATCATGCAAGAAACCCAAGAAATAATTCATTTCACCCCAGCTGCTTTACATAAAGTTACTGAGTTGTTATCAACTGCTGAAGCCGGTATGGATGGTTTTAGGCTAGAGATTTATGATGGTGGCTGCTCAGGCAAAAGCTACGAAACCAAAGTTGATAACTATAAGGACAATGATTTGGTCCAAAATTCACATTCTATGAAATTTTATATAGACCCTAAAAGTGCGATTTACTTAAATGGAATGATGCTTGATTGTGATGAAGATGGTGAGTTCAAATTCACCAATCCTAATGCGTCTAGTTGCTGTGATTGCGGTAAGAGTTTTAGTATTGAGCAGTAAATTATTTTTGTGTCAATTCACTAATGAAGCTAGAAATAAATTTATCTCCTATTGGGGTTAATCTATCAAAATCAGTTTCTAAATATTCAAAATCATTGCCAAAAATATGTTCATGAAAAGGATCCGTTTGAGGTTCTCGTGCGTCTCTAATCCGATTTAGCGCAGTAATAAGCTCTTCTTTAGTAAATAATTTTTTGTCAATCCCTTGCTTAAATACCCTTTTGATTTGAGTTCTTCGTGCTTCTCTTAATTGATGATATTCCTGCTCTGTTGAGTCTGCATCATAAGAATTTCCGTTGGTTTCATCACGAGCCATTAAATTGATTCTGATATTAGTCTTTATAGCATCAACAATTGGATGATTTTGATCAAAAGAATGAAGGAAGGTGAGCATATCAAAAAGACATGTTTCTAATGGAAAATTTTCTCTAGCATTAACTAATCCTTTTTGTTTATCGGTTTCTGGTTTTGAATAAATGTCTACGAAATATAATGATTTTGTTTCAGGATCATAAAGAGTATTTTGAGAAAACAAATCATGGAAATCAATTTTGTTGCGGCATAAGCTCAAATAGAAACCCACTAAATCCAAAAGAGTTTTATCATCAATTTGATCCCAAACATATGGATTATTGATTTGATTATATTCTTGTTTGTGCCAGAAACGTGATTCATCAACTGCTTGTTGATAAATATTAAAACCCGGTTGCCTTCTAAGTAGCATCAAATCTTTTGCATCAGTTTCAGGAAAAATTATTCTGCCATTGACATTTGCTGTCCAAAGTTTGGGAGAGAATAAGCTGTCCGCGATTTCAGGGATACCATGAATTTGAGTCATTACTTTGCGGTCATCACCTATGTCGGCAACCCTTTGTTCTCTAGGAGTGCCAGGTTTAGCCACTGGTAGTTTCACGACAACGTTTTCTTCTGCGCCACCACTAATAGGATGTTTTATTTCAAATGCCGCACCTCCATAGCCCATGCCCAAAAAATTTACATCCTTTTGATTTTGAAAAAATCTGGATACGTTCTTGGAATACCAAGCTCTAGTTTTTTCTGCAAAGATTCTTGCAATTCTACTAGTTCTAAATTCAACCGTTCCAAATTTACCTAATTGTTCCAGTGTGGCTTCTTCAATAGTTTGAGGTGCAAGTCTTCTCCATATGGTCTCTCCAATTGGTACTTTTCTTTTGCCTTTTTTTGTAACTTTGCTCGCAAGAGTATTCACACAAGTTAAATCTGTTCGATCACTATTCCTTTGTCTAATTTTTTGACAAACATCTTCTGATTTGCCTTTGCACAATTCTTCAATAGATTTTCTTCTGAACTCATCATATAGTTTTTGTAGCGCTTGATTATTTCCAGAACCTGTTTGCGAAGAAGTAAAAAAATCGGATTGGAATTTTCCCCAATCTGTCCTCAATTGATTAACTCTAGTCAAAAGAGAGTTTAGATCCTCTCGGTTTAAGCTGTTAAATTGTTGATTGATTTGACTGATTTGACTGATATGAACTCCAATGGATTGTCAATCCCGCATCTTATCTAAATTAATCACTTATTATAGCAAAAAATATATAGATACATCTTCTCTAGAGAATATCAGGGGTTTCCATTAGCTGATAATACCTTGAATCTTTTTGCGATTTCAAGCAAAAACCGCTTCCCTCTTGGGGTTATTCGGTCAAAATCTTTTTTAAGAGCAGAATTGTAATAAGGCTCATAATAAGCAGAATACTCATTAAAACTAATAAGTCGTTCTATTGATTGCCTTAGACTATTTTTGTCCAAAACATTTTCTCTCGCTAATGCATCTAAACAGCGAATAATTTGCTCTAGTTTTTTATCGAGATTGGCCAAAAATGGTTTTTCAGCTAATTTTTTTTTGTCAGCAAGAGAACATTGATGCAAAGCTGCTAGTGTTGCTCTTTCATCGCTTCTAACAGTTACGGCATAAGGATGACTTTGTTCTTGCAGAACCAAAAATGTTACCAAGTCAAAAATACAAGTATCCAAAGGAAACTTTTTGCGAGCCTCTTTAATACTTTGATGAATGGGTCTTGAATTGGCAAAGGAATCTACAAATCGAAGCGATTTGTCTTCTTCTACATAATGCATATTATGCAAAAACAAATCATAAAAACTAATTTCTTTATCAGCAAGAGCTAAGTAGTATTTGATTAGATCTTTGAGCTCTTTATCTGTAATGCCATTTAATAAATATGGGTTTAAGCGTTCTTCATCTTGACAATGTAGATTGGAAATACATTCTCGTCTCCATTGCAAATCACATAAAGCATTTTCATAAATATTTTTTCCGGGTTGATAAATTGTTGCAAGCACAGAGCCTTTGGGATTATTCGGATCATTAAATCCTATATATTGCCAGTGCTGCTCACCATCAACAATCCCAGCGAGTGTTTGAGAAAAATGTTCGTTTTGCTTTTGTTGTGCCGAATATTCTTGAGAAAATTTTGTTAGTTTTTCTAGTTCTTGATATTCAATATTGAGCGGCGCAAATAGTTTATTATCACTGGCGCTTGGTGCTGCTGCACAGACCTTTAGTACATAATTGGGCGCTATAGAATTCTTGCCAAAAGAGTCATTGACTTTGAAAGCAGCACCCCCGAAGCCCATACCCAAAAAACTAAAACCAGCTTCTTGGAATTTTTGATTTGCCATAATGGCTTGCTTATAAGCTGCTCTGGTTTTCTCGGTAATAATTCTGGGCATTTGATCGTGTTCAAATGCTTTGGTGCCATATTTTATTTTCTGTTCCTTGATTGCTTTTAAGCGAATATTTTTTGACAAAACTTTCCAGATCAACACTTGCTCTTCTTGGCTAATATGCGTGTTAATCGCTCTTGCCAATTGAGTTGTATCGTTTGCAAACTCTTTGCTGAGAATGATTTTATTATGAGGATTTTTTCTGTTGAATTCTCTGATTAGCTCTTGTCAAAATACTTTTAATTTGGAGTTGTTTTTGTTAGCTATGCGATCACTAAAAAACTGCCTTTGAAAATCTTGCCAAAGTGTT
>JAJTHA010000172.1 GCA_021299565.1 Candidatus Caenarcanales bacterium | reverse complement strand
GCTCTACTACTTTTTCTCCGACTGGGGCTCTTACTCTTCTCCCGCAAAACGGTTCTAATCTCAATGTAACTTTGCTTGGACTTAGTGACATGCTCATCGACTCGACTAAAATCACTCTTAACAACAATGGTAATGTGGGTATCGGTGTTTTGCCAAACATAAATAACTTTGTCTCTGTCAATGGTGATCTGGCTCTTAAAGAAATCGCTGCAGCAACAGCACCTAGCGGCTATGGGAAAATTTATGTAAACTCCACTAATAGTGAATTTTGTTATGATGCTGATGATCAAAGTGCTGTATGTCTTACCAATAATGGACAGGTCGCAGGATCCGGCGGTGGTGGCGGCGGTGGAGCTTCTCCAGCAGGCTCAAACGGCTCAGTTCAGTTTAGACAAAACTCAACTACAATGGGTGCGGATGCCAATAATTTGCATTGGGATGATACCAACAATAGACTTGGAATAATAACTAATTCACCTTTAACTACTCTTCATCTAAATGGAAGCTTAGCTCTTTATCCACGAAACGACACTGTTATACAAGCATCAAATGGTATAGTAGCTTCAAAATTAACCAATAGCGTTTTATATATTAGAGGCGAATGTATGGGTGGCATAGTAGATATAGTACCTAATACTCAGATCGCTCCAGGATACCCTGGTCAATTATTGACTTTGGTAGGCATGTATGAAGCTGAAGGTGTAAAATTTGATACAACAATTAGCTTTAAACTTGATGGCAACACATCTTTTACATTAGGAGAAAACGATACTCTAACACTAATTTATGCACCAGGTGGTTGGATAGAGGTTTCTAGATCAGATAACCCAGGACTTGGGATACCTTGTCCATAATTATCAACTAAATGATCTAGGTTTTGAATTATTAATCAACTTTTTTTGAACTAGTTAATGACGACTTAAATGAGTAGGGATAAAAAATCCCTGAATGCAATAAATGAAGAGTAAACAAATACTCAAACCGATAATATGTTTAGTAATGGCCACATGGTTATTATTGCAACCGCTTGCAGCAACCGCTGTAAATCAAGCACAGAAAGGCTTTGATTACAATAGATATTTGCCGATGCAATTTATTTCTGGCATAGATAGCGAACTGAAATTATATATCAACAGACAAAGCCTTAATTTAGATCTATCAAGAACCAATAATATTAGAGTCAGACTAAAAGCTAAAGAACTATTTAATAGCATTGAGAGAGTTTCAAGTTTTACTATCAAAGTCTATGATGTCACAAGCGGTGAAAGACAATTTATTAGTTCTCAAAACGTCACTGTAGGCAAACAAAGCAAAACAACAAGACTGGTTAGCCTCAATGCTGGTCATTTCGAAGAACCGAGTAAATTACTAGAAATTGAAGTAATAGACACAGCCAGAAACTTGGTGAATACTTATTCCACACAAGTTACAGCATCAAATTTAGATTCACAAATAGCCGAAGGTGAAAGCGTTACAAGAGATCCTGCTGATTGTGATCCAGAAGTATTTGATGAATGTCAATTGGATTATATATTCCAAAGAATGGTTTTTGAAGCAAGACCTCAAAAGCAAGTTAGTACTAGAGTTACCAAAGGTGAAGATGGACTTTACAAGATCTCTATTCCTGTACCGAAAACCAGATTTGATCCCCTTAAAGAAAAAGTCAAACACCTACCACGCAACGGTAAAGGCGGCGATGGTGCTGGCGGAATTACAATTAACTTTGGAGAGATTCTAAATATCTCCTCAATCAATGTTGGAAGCTCTGCTGCAAACTCATTCAAGATTAGTCAAAGAGATGGAGATTTGATATTTGGAGACGAAAAAGTGTTTTTTGATACAACAGGTAAAATCGGTGTTGGTGTAACCAATCCAAATGCCTGGGTGCATATAGCTGCAGGTTCCAGTGATAGTCCAAGTATCATCATGAATCCAGGTACTTTATCCACAACTGCACGAGATGGTGGATTAGAATATGATGGCAATAGATTTTACTTAACCGCAAATGGTACAAGAAGTGCAATTCCACTTATCACTGATCCTTCCGGTAGAATTACCATGGACATGGTTTCTGGAGATTTTGTTTTCAGAGAAGTAGCACAAGTAGTTACTAACAAAACATTACACAACACTATCTTGAATGGAAACATTAGAATACCCGAAAATGCAGTCAATGGTTGGGTACTTAGATCAGATCGAAATGGTTTTGCGAAATGGATAGACCCTCAATCCTTGGCATTGTATGACAGCAATAATGGTACAGAAATAAAAGCCATAGGTAAAAAAATAAAATCAGATGGTGATCAAGCCATGGTAATTGGTTACGGTAATAGTCCTACTGATAAATTAGTTAATAGCACCAATAGCAGCTTGATGATTGGTTTTGATAGTAATAGAGCAACATTATTTGTGGGACCATCTAATAATGGAAATACGATTGGGAGAGTTGGTATTGGCAACACTAATCCAGACGCTCTTCTTGAAATTGGTAACGGTATTCCAAACTTCATAGATGGAACTTCTGATTTATTAGTAGGAGATGATATTGAAGTCGATGGAACAATATTTACTCAATTCGCTAATGGTGTAACAGCAAACTTTGCAAATGGTAATTTTAATTCGATTGTATCAACTTTAGGCAATATAACCACTGTTAATTCGAGCAATATCAATGTTTCCGGAACGGTTAATGGTGCAAATTTTGATGGTGACTTTACCAATGGTTCTGTAATCTTTTCCAATGTTGCCGGTGTACTTAGTGAGAACAACAGTCAATTTTATTGGAGCTCTGTCACAAATCGTTTGGGGATTGGAAACAATAATCCTTCTCAAAAACTAGACGTCAATGGTCAAGTGCGCATTCGTGGCGGCAACCCAAATCCTAATTACGTTTTATCCTCACTGGATACTGCTGGTAACGGACAGTGGATGGATATTTCTGTGATTTTGACCAATGGTGGAGCTTTCTTAAATGCTCTCAATGACGCCATTTCAGACAAGAATTATAATTTATTCTTAGGTAATGGTGCTGGTCTTGATGCAACTGGAAGAAGAAATACTGGTGTTGGCATTCATGCATTACATACAGTTAATATTGGCAACGGTAATACTGCATTTGGTTTTAGTGCTCTCAATCAACTAACTAATGGTCACTCGAATCTAGCAATTGGTGATCGTGCTGGAATTGGCATGATCGGTGGTAACGGCAATATCTTCATTGGTAACGTTAATGGTTCATCTGCTACGGCTTCTAACGAACTAAATATCGGTGATGCTATCTTCGGCAATCTTGCTAACGGCAATATTGGTATCGGCATCCAAAACCCTAACAATTTCAAATTGCAAGTAGTGGGTAACATCGGTCCGCAAACAGATTCTACTTATGATTTAGGTTCTAGCACTATTAGATGGGCTAATGTCTTTGCTGATAACTTCAATGGTGCTGATGCAAATATCACTACCATTAACAATACGACGATAAACAGTACAACTGGCAATATCGATACTATCAATTCATTAAACATCAACAACAGTGTAACTATCACCAGTAATAGCTTTAATGGCGTTATGGCAAATATTTCTGGGACAGTTAATGGGGCTAATTTTGATGGTGATTTCACTAATGGTTCGATATTATTTTCTAATGCTGCTGGTGAAATAGTCGAAAACAATTCATCTCTCTACTGGAGTTCGACTACTGAAAGGTTAGGAATTGGTACCAACGATCCTTCTCAAAGCATTGATACAACAGGTCGAGTACGCATCAGAGGCGGCAATCCAAACCCTAATTACGTTTTATCATCTCTAGATACTGCGGGAAATGGTCAATGGATGGATATTTCTGTAATCTTGACCAATGGTGGGGCTTTCTTAAATGCACTCAATGACGCTATTTCAGACAATAATTATAATTTATTTTTAGGTAATGGTGCGGGCTTAGTTGCCACGGGCAGATACAATACTGGTCTAGGTATTGATACTATGCGCACTGTCACTACTGGTAACGGTAATACGGCTCTTGGTTTCAAAGCTGCCAATGGAATGACTTCTGGCTCTAACAATATTTTCATAGGATCACTTATAAATGGTTCTTCTGCTACAGCTTCTAACGAATTAAATATCGGTAATGCTATTTTTGGTAATCTTGCCAATGGCAATATTGGTATCGGTATTCAAGACCCTAACAATTTCAAATTACAAGTTGTAGGTAACATCGGTCCGCAAACAGATTCCACTTATGATTTAGGTTCTAGCACTATCAGATGGGCTAATGTCTTCGCTGATAATTTCAATGGTGCTGCTGCCAATATCACTACTATTAACAATACAACTATCAATAGTACAACTGGCAATATCGATACTATCAATTCAACGAACATCAACAACAGTGTAACTATCACCAGTAATAGCTTCAATGGTGTTATGGCTAATATTTCTGGGACAGTTAATGGCGCAATTTTTGATGGTGATTTCACTAATGGTTCGATATTATTCTCAAATGCTGCTGGCGAAATAGTCGAAAACAATTCTGCTCTATTCTGGAGTTCGACTACTGAAAGACTAGGCATTGGTACTAACGATCCTTCTCAAAGCATAGATACAACAGGACAATTACGCATCAGAGGCGGCAACCCAGCTAAAGACAAAGTACTTGCTGCTCTTGATACTGCTGGTAACGGCACTTGGATGGATATTTCCACTATACTTACCAATGGTGGAGCTTTCTTAGATGCACTTAATGACGCCATCTCAGATAAAAACTACAATTTATTTTTAGGTAATGGTGCTGGTCTTGATGCAACCGGCATAAGAAATACTGGTGTGGGTATTCATGCTTTACACGCAGTTAATATTGGCAACGGCAATACTGCATTTGGTTTTAGTGCTCTGAATCAACTAACAAATGGTCATTCGAATCTAGCTATTGGTGATCAAGCTGGAGTTGGCATGATTGGTGGCAACGGCAATATCTTCATCGGTAACGTCAATGGCTCTTCTGCTACTGCTTCAGATGAATTAAATATCGGCGATGCGATCTTTGGTAATCTTGTTAACGGCAATATTGGTATCGGAATACAAGACCCTAACAATTTCAAATTACAAGTCGTTGGTAATATCGGTCCACAAACCAATTCTACTTATGATTTAGGTTCAAGTACTATCAGATGGGCTAATGTCTTTGCTGATAACTTCAATGGTGCTGCTGCAAATATAACTACAATCAATTCAACGACTATTAATAACGATGCAACTATTACCAGCAATAATTTCAATGGTGTTACTGCAAATATTTCTGGAACAGTAAATGGTACAACTTTTGATGGTGATTTCAGTAACGGTGCTCTACTTTTCTCAGATGCTAGTGGTCAAATTACTGAAAATACTTCAATGCTCTATCTTGATAGAACCAATGATAGATTAGGGATTGGAACCAATAATCCAATTGGATTCATGCTTGATATGAATGGATCTGTTGGTCCTCATAGAGATCTTGCATATAATTTAGGTTCGTCTACAAGATATTGGGATAGATTAT